>JACDAL010000137.1 GCA_013695465.1 Actinomycetota bacterium
AGAACAAATACCCCGGTAGAGAGCTTTAGCCTGCCCGGCATGCTGAGATTGAGTAGCGCCACGTCCCCGGGAGCGATGCCCGTCAACCCCCCATAGAAGAAGTTGCGCGGCGGCCAGAACGAGGGGAAGTTGGCCTTCCACTCCTTAATCACTTCCTCGGGTGACGCCTCTGCTCCACGAAGCGGCACCTTGTAGGTCTTCTGCCACATCTTACCGAAGCCCTGGATCGGAGATACCAGGGACTTGCCTGTGACGTTGATGTTCACCGCCCCCTCGGGGGCGTTCGTGACGTCGATGGTCGAAACGAGCTTGGCCCAGTGCTCTGCGTCGCGCGGCACCGCAGCTGCAGTCTCGACCTCGCCCACGGGTTCCTGAGCCTTGGGCTCGTCCGGCGGCATGGGTACGCTCATTGCTCCTCCCTTCAACTCACGCGCCGGCTGTGCGGAGCGCAGTGGCTTCGTCGTCGCAGATACTGATTGCCTCATCGAGTCGAGTTAGCTGAAAGATCTGCCGGTAGTGTTCGTTCAACCCATAAGCAATCACTTTTTGGCGCTGACGATTGGCCCGCACCAAGAGAGTCACCAGCAAGCCTATGCCCGAACTGTTCATATAATCCAGCCCCGTAAAGTTCAAGACGATGGCTCGAATTTTCTGTGCGCTCGCTTCAGTGTAGGCGTTTGTGAGGACATCTTCTGAGTCGGCGGTGACATCTCCTTTGATGTCGATCACACTGGCCGCCTGTCCCGCCGGTCTTACTTCTATGCTCAAGGTGTTGTCGGTCACGTCGGTGCCTCCTCAGCTTGCTTGCTTGATCGCTGTTTGTTCGTCCTGAAACAGATGCATGAAGTCCGCGACTCGGGTGATCTCGAAGATCTTTCGGTAATGCTCGCTGAGCCCGCAGGCGAGCACCTCTCGCTGCTCCTTCTTGGAGCGGGCGAGGATTCCTACGATGAGTGCAATGCCCGTGCTGTTGATGTAGTCGACGGCTTCGAAATTCAAGAGAACCGAGGACGCACCTGTGGCGACGGCTTCCGAATAGGCGGCATCGAGCTGGGCGTCGGCTCCCGCGTTGACCTCACCGGAGAGGTCGATGACGGCGACTCCGTCGTGACTTCTGACAATGGCGCCGAACAACTTAGCTGCCATGGCCGTCTCCTTTCAGTTTGAGGGACAGCTCGATCGTGTGGGTGTGCTCATCACTGCTGACCTGCATGTCGTCGACCATGTTCTTGATCAGAAACAAGCCCCAGCCACGCGGCGTCTGCAGTCCCTCAAGCTTGGCTTCGATATCGGGCGTCTCGATCTCTCCGGGAGTCTCGCGGCCCCCACCGTGATCGGTTATCCGAACCTTTATGTCTTCGTCGGAAGCGGCTACATGAACCGCAACCTCCAGCTCTGCACGGTTGTGATGTCCATGCTCGATCGCGTTCATGGTCGCCTCCGAGACAGCAGTTCTGAGCCGCTCGAGCCGGCTCTTGTCGATGTCAAGCTCTTTCACCGCCTCCATCACGCGTTCCATTGCAATCCGCTCGTTGCCCGGCTCGCTTGCCACCGTGAACTCGGCGAGCGTGTGTGTCGAGTTGGACGCAGACGCCGACATCGAGGGGGGGGCCGCAGAACGCTCGAGCGTAACGAGTGTTATGTCGTCTTCTTGTTCCCAGTCCGCTCCCACGAACGAGTGCAAATCGTTCAAGCAACGGTCGATCAGCGAGGTACCGCCTTCGGAAGCACCGACTAAACCCATCAGCCGGGGAAACCCGAACATCTCGTCTCCGGGCCCGTGAGCCTCGGCGAGCCCGTCCGAGTGCAACAACAGGCTCTGCCCCGGCTCCAGCACCGCCTCTTTCTCCTCGTAGGTCATGTCCGGCATCAGCCCCAGCGGCATGCCGGTCGCGTGCAACTCCGTGACCCTGCCCTCGGACCGTACGTAGGGAAGGTTGTGGCCTGCATTCGCGAAACGAAGGTGGCCCGTCTCTGGGTTCAGCACCATATAGAGGCAGGTGACGAACATGCGCGCGGGGATCTCCGGATAGAGGCGGTCGTTGGCGTGCTTGAGCACCTCCGCGGGAGACACAAGCCGGGGGGCGTCGCCCTGCAGAATGCTGTGTGTGGTCGCCATCACGAGTGCCGCCGGCACGCCCTTGTCGGTGACGTCGCCGACCACGATTCCAATTTGGCCTTCGGGGAGGTCGATGAAGTCGTAGAAGTCCCCGCCCACGGTCCGGGCGGGCTGGTAATAGGCGGCCACCTGCCATCTGGGGAGGTTGGGAAGCTCTTTGGGCAGGAACTGCTGCTGGATGAGCTGCGCCACCCGTAGCTCCTGCTCGATGCGCTCCCGGGTCCGCACCTCCACCTCCTGTTGGCGCACCAGCTGAGCCACTCGCACGGCCGGGGCGGCATGGGCGGCGAGGTTATCGAGCAGCTTGCGGTCGTCTCCCGAGTAGTCGCGCTCGCTGAGGCGGGGGCCGAGGTTCAGGAGCCCGATTAGCTCTCCCTGGCTGATCAGGGGCACGACCAGCTTCATGCCTGCTTCCTTCAAGGCCTCTTTGGCCGGCGACTCGAGCTCGAGCCCGTCGAGCTCGACTGCACCCGTGGCACTCTGGAAATAAGCGATGAGCGGATCATTGGGGGAGATGTCCACGGCCGCCGACTCCACCGGCGTCCGTGGCCCGGCCGCCTCATCGGGCTGCTCCACCTTTGGTTTCCGTCTCAAGAACCTCGTGAGCGCAGTCATTTGCCTACCTTTCTACCCCCCGACCGTCTGCAAATCGTTACGGCGTAATCGCCATCACGATCTTTTCACCACAACTCGCGTTCAGCGCGGGGTTAGAGTGAAAAAGTCGCCGATTCCTCGGCTCACTCCAGTAATCCTCTCGAGCTGTCGAGCTCAGCTGCCGCCGCCAGGGTTCTCTGGAGGTGTGGGGGCACCGCGGCAACCGGCTCAGACTCGATGTGCATCTCCCCCGATTGATCGAGCCTGGCACGCAAATTGACCTGGAGCTTCCGCTCGATCGCCGGATGATCCGAGCGGTTGTGGGCGCCTCGTGACTCGCGGCGCTCGAGCGCCCCGAGCAGCGTCGCCCTCGCCGCCATCAGGGACGCGCGCAAATCCAGCACGTGAGCCAGGTCACCGAAACCCTCGGCCGTCGGACGGACGTCGATGTCACCCATCATCTGTTCGATCTCTCCGAGCCGGGACAGACCCCGCTCAAGCCCGTCCTCCGAGCGAACGACTCCACAGCATTCCCACATCACATCTCGCAGCGCTCGTTGAACGGGGCGAACTATTTCGTCGCCGTCGTGAACCAACGAGTCGAGATCATCCTGTGCCGCGTCGAGAGCGCTCCGGGAACGCAGCTGGGATTCTCGCTTGCGAGAGAGCTCCGCGGCTGCTCGTCCGGCGCGGCGTCCGAAGACCACCGTCTCAGTCAGTGAATTGCCACCCAGGCGATTTGCGCCGTGCAGACCGGAAGCGATCTCGCCTGCTGCGAACAGACCGTCGACATCGGTGGCGTGGGTCTCCGAGTCGACGACGACTCCCCCCATGGAATAGTGAGCCGTGGGCGCCACCTCCATCGGTTGTTTGGATATATCCAGCATCTGATGCTCGATGAACTGCCGATACATGCGCGGGAGCTTGTCCAGAATGAAGCCCTTGTCTTGATGAGAGATATCGAGAAAGACCCCTCCATGAGGACCTCCTCGACCCTCTGCTATCTCCGTGTAGTTGGCGAGAGCGATGCGATCGCGCGTCGACAACTCCATACGGTCCGAGTCGTAGCGCGTCATGAAGCGCTCATCTTCCGAGTTGAACAAGCGACCTCCTTCCCCTCGGACCGCTTCGGTCACGAGGGTGCCGGCGAGGTCCTCGGTGCCGACCATCCCGGTCGGGTGGAACTGCACCAGCTCCATGTCCTGCAGCCGGCAACCGGCGCGCAACGCAAGATACATTCCGTCACCGTTGTTCTCGTCACGACGCGAAGACGACCGGCGCCACAGCCTCGTGTGGCCCCCTGTGGCGAGGATCACAGCATCGGCAAAGAAGGCGGTCCGCTCGCCGTAATCCTGGTCGAATGCAAGGGCTCCAAAACAGACCCCCTCGTGCACGAGCAAACTCGAGACGTAATGATTGTCGGCGATCCGGACACCCAACTCGCCAACTCTCGCCGCCAGCGTATGAAGCATCGCCCGGCCGGTATAGTCACCCGCATAGCACGTTCGCCGGTAAGTGTGGGCGCCGAAGAAGCGCTGATCTATGCGCCCGTCTTCGAGGAGCGCGAAGGGACAACCCCACTCGAGCAACTCATGGATGGCAGCGGGGGCCTCGGTCGATACAATCTCGACCACACGTGGGTCCGACAGGGAGTAGCCCTCCCTGTACGTGTCGGCGAAGTGCTGCTCCCAGGTGTCCTCTGGGTCGCGCGTTCCCAAGGCTGCGTTGATTCCTCCGGCGGCGAGCACGGTGTGAGCGTCCCGGCTCGAACGCTTGGCCACCACTACCACCTCGGCCCCCATGCGATGGATCTCGATGGCCGCCCGCAGCCCCGCAGCCCCGGCGCCGATCACCAGCACATTGCAAACGTTGGTCCGTAGCTCACTCATGTCCATCCTCTCTGAGGCAACCTTCTCCCAGCCTTCATGTCACATCCTCCACCTACCCTTATCTCGGGCCGCACCCCCGGAGTCGACCAGTTAGAATAGGAGGCGGAAATGGCCGTCGACGAGGAAGCCCGCCGAGGTCTGGAAGACCGGCTGGACACCGTCCTGGGAAGGGAGCACGCAACCACGCTCATGCGCTATCTTCCTCAGAAGAGCTTGCCGCTAAGCGGGATCTGAAGGCCCTGGAGCCACGCTTCGTAGCGATCGACCGGCGTTTCGACGCCGTGGATCTGCGATTCGATGCTGTCGATCTGCGATTCGATCGCCTCGAGGAGCGGGTGACGGGGATGGAGCAGCACATGATCGGCTTCGACTACCGCATGGACGGGCTCGAGCTTCGATTAGTGGAGGTGGAACGGCGCACCGAACTCAGGATCGAAAGCGCACGCGATCGCGTGCTGGCCGCAATGCACGAAGGCCTCGGCGCAATTCGCATGGACCTGATCAATCAGACGCGCTTGCTGTTCTTCTCGATGATCGCCACGTTAATGACGCTGGCCGGGCTGGCCTTCGGGGCAGCCCTTCTGAGAGGGCCCCTCTAAGCCAGAACGCCTAGACCCGCAGTCGAGCGCGTACCGGTCCCAATCGTTACGGTCACACCCGTTCGCCACGCTACGTTACGTGCGACATGACCAAGCTGAAGATCTGGCTGTTCGGGCCGCCCAGGGTCGAGCTGGACGGCACCCCCGTCGAGGTAGACACGCGCAAGGCTATAGCCCTGCTTGCTTATCTGTCGGTCACCGGCCGCCCTCACGGTCGCGATGCCCTGGCCGCCCTGCTGTGGCCCGACCTCAACCAGGACAGAGCACGGGCCGCGCTCCGGCGGACGCTCTCCGCCCTGCGCAAGGGGCTGGGGGGGTCGGGGCTGGCGGCGGGACGAAGCCGTGTGTCGCTCGAGTTCGAAGACATGTGGTTGGACACGGCCAGATTCCATGAGCTGATCGGCGCAGCCCGGGCCCACGACCACCCGGCCGACGAGGTTTGCCGGCGGTGCATCTCGGACCTCGGGGAGGCCGCGGAGCTGTCCCGCGGTGACTTCATGTCGGGTTTTTTCCTGCGCGACTCGCCCGAGTTCGAGGATTGGACGTTCTTTCAGGCGGAGGAGCTCGGTCGCGACGCCGGTGAAGCGCTCGAGCGGCTCGTGCACGCGCTGACCGGAGCAGGAGAGCTGGGGCCGGCGGTCGACATCGCGAGGCGCTGGCTTCAGCTCGACTCTCTTCATGAGCCCGCCCACCGCGCCCTGATGCGACTGTACGCGTGGAAGGGCCAGCGCTCCAAGGCATTGAGCCAATACCGCGAGTGCGTTCTGGTGCTCGATCGCGAGCTTGGCGTACCCCCGCTCGAGGAGACGGCCGCTCTCTACCGGGCCATAGAAAGCGGGCAGCTGGAACCTCCCGCGCCCGCGCCTCAGCTTCCCCCGCCACCGCCCGCTTCACCGGCGTCGTCACGGATCGAGCGGCTTCTGGTCGGGCGTGACCGGGAATTAAGGGAGCTCTTGGAGGCCTTCGCCGATGCGTCCCGGCATGGTCGTTTCGTAGTGGTGGAAGGCGAGGCCGGAGTGGGGAAGTCGAGCCTGGTTGAAGCGGCAATTGGCCGACTGCGGGAACAGGGGGCCGAGATCCTGACTGCTCGCTGTTACCCGGGCGAGCAAGCCCTCGCACTGGCACCCATCGGCCAGCTACTGCGCACGGCTTTGAAGCAGGATCAGGCTTGGGCGATGGAGTTGCCCACTCGCTGGGCTCAGGAAGCCGCCCGGCTCGTACCCGAGCTCGCCGAGCTGCGCTCCGAGGCGACGCCGCCCCCGCCGGGGGATGAGCCCGGCGGCCGGATACGCCTATACGAGGGGGTTGCGGCCGCTCTGGATGCCGCCTGCTGTAGCCGCGGCCCCGGAGCGATATTCGTCGACGATCTGCATTGGGCCGATGATGCCTCACTCGATTTCGTGTCCTATCTCTTGCATCGCCTGCGCGAGCGGCCGTTGCTGGTACTGACGGCGTGGCGTCGGGAGGAGGTGCCTCCCGGCCATCGCCTGGCACTGATGCTCTCGGAGGCAACCCTGACGGGGTCGGGCGCCTCGATTGCGTTGCAGCGGCTGGGCCGCGGGCACATCGCCGAGCTCGTGACTGCCTTGGCTCCCGACGCCACCGAGGACCTAGTGAACCGTCTCTATGCAGAGACCGACGGACTCCCGTTCTTTTTAATGGAGTACCTGGCCGCTCTGCCCCCATCTGACTACGACCCCGGGAGGAACGAGGACGAGCAATGGCCGCTGCCGCGTGGCATACGGGATCTGTTGCAGGCCCGGCTAAGTCCACTGTCGCAGGTCGGCCGCCAATTGCTGGGGGCGGCTGCCGTGATCGGCGCCTCGTTCGAGCTCGACAGCGTGCGAGCGGTGAGCGGGCGCAGCGAGGATGAAGCGGTGGCCGCTCTCGAGGAGGTCATCGAGCGAGGCTTCGTGGTCGAGCAGAGCGCTTCCGACTCAGATCCTCTCTACGATTTCAGCCACGACAAGGTGCGAGAGCTCGTCTACGAGCAGACGTCGGCGGCCCGGCGCAGGCTGCTTCATGCCCGAGTGGCCGACGCACTGGCAGGCGGGGTGCGAAGAGGAACGGGCAGCGGTCGTCCCGGGGTGGTGGCTCGCCATTACCAGGCGGCCGGTGATCTAGGTGAGTCCGCGGAGTGGTATCTGCGGGCGGGGGACGAGGCCCGCAACCTCTATGCCAACGGCGAGGCGCTGTCCCATTACGGCGCCGCCCTTGCCTACGGCCATCCTCGGATCGGTGATCTCCACGAAGCCATGGGCGATCTACACACGCTGGCGGGGGAGTATCGGCGGGCGCTCGATTCGTATGAGGCCGCTGCGGCTCACCCTTCCGCGGCCCCTGCGCTGGCGCGGATCGAGCACAAGATCGGCAACGTGCACCACCGTGTGGGGAAATGGGACCTGGCCGACAGCCATTACGAGGCGGCCCTTTCATCGACGCCCGAAGAGGCCCTCAGGGCCCGGATAACGGCGGACCAAAGCCTGACCGCCCACCGAAGAGGCGACGACCCTCATGCAGCCGAGCTCGGCCGCGAGGCACTACGGCTGGCGGAGGGGGCCGAGGACCTGATAGCCCTCGCTCAAGCCCACAACATCTTGGGGATGGTCGCGGGTGGGGGAGCGGATGCAGTGGCTGAGCTAGAGAGCAGTCTCAGCTTCGCCGAGGCTGCGGGCGACCCGGCCGCCAGGGTCGCTGCTCTCAACAACCTGGCGCTCGCCCACCGGGTGGCCGGCGACACGGCTCATGCCCAAGAGCTGACCGAGCAGGCCTTGGCCCTGTGCGCGACTCTGGGGGACCGCCATCGCGAGGCCGCTTTGCGCAACAACCTTGCCGACCTCCTGCACGGCCTGGGACGTCATGAGCGGGCGATGGAGGAGCTCAAGCGAGCGGTCGCCCTGTTCGCCGAGGTCGGTGAGCCCGGCGAGCTGCAACCCGCCATCTGGCGACTGATCGACTGGTAGCGACCCGGCAGACAGAAATATGGTCTGGAAATCCCAGTAATTATAGCGTATAGTCGTGGACTGACTACGTATTGTTCGCAAGAGAGCATAGAGAGAGCATAGAAGGGGATGAGCCTTGTCCCGAGTCGGTCACGAACCCGAGTTCAACCGAGGGGAGCTAGCCCGCTCCATGGTCGCCACGACGTGGGCCGTGGGGGTGCCGCTCGCCGCAGGAATCCTGTTCCTGGCTCTGGCCGCGCCCGAAAACCCACCTCTTTAT
>JACDAL010000146.1 GCA_013695465.1 Actinomycetota bacterium
CCGGCCCGCGGCCTATTCGTTCCTTGCAGAGCTTGGCGATTGCGCCTGCAAGCAGATCTCGATCGAAACCGCGCAGTCGAATCTCGACCTTGGTGTGCTTGCCGACCTGACCGGCAAGACGATCATCTTGGGAGTCATCGATTTATCTGCCACCGAAATCGAGACTGCTGAGCTGATCGCCGAGCGAGTTCGCCGAGCCCTGCCCTCGGTTGAAGCGGATCACCTGGTGATTGCCCCCGACTGCGGGATGAAGTATCTATCGCACCACTCTGCGCAAGGAAAGATGCGTGCCATGTCGGCCGCGGCGGGACTGCTACGGGCTGAGATGGGCGCTGCTCGCTAACCCGGCGGGATGAACCTCCATTAAATTCGGAAGAAGAGGCCGGCGAAGCGTCGAGCGGCGTCCTGATCACCGTACGGGGTGCCGGAGCGCGCACGACCGAATGCCGTCAGAACGAGACTCGCAGGATCAAAGTCGAGCACCACCTGCGCTCCGGCTTCGTCGCCTGGTTCGAACACCATCCCATCTTTCGTAACCTTTAGGCGAGTCGTGCCGGCGTTCCGGCCCGAGACACGCACGGCGACGTCTAGATCGCCGCCTTGCAGGCGCGAGGTGTCCGTCGTGGCCTGCCACAAAACGAACATGAAGGGAACCAGGATGTCGGCCGCGTCTGGATCCATGAAGTGAGAAATCTGCAAGCCTTCACGCACATCCCAACTGTGGACTCCGTAGTCCATGACCTGAGCGATGGGGTAGAAGAATGCCGGCAACGGTCCCATGTAAGCGTGGACGACGATGAAGCTGTCCTAGTCTTGATCGCCGACTCCATCGAACATCGTCATGGCCGTGTCAAAGGCGCTATGTAGTCGGCCCAGGAGCTCTTCACGGGGGATGTTTCGGAGTTCCTGCGCGAACTTATTCGCATTGTGAGACATGTCGGTCAAAGGGGCGATGCCTTCTGCTGTGCCTCCGCCGCGAGTTGTCTCGAAACGCTGGATATATCCCTCGGTCGTGTCCACGAGATGAGCGGCTATGTCGCACACCTGCCAGTGGCCCGCCGCCGTGGGCATCTTCCAGTTCTCGGGCGCCTCGGCGAGCGTGAAGAAGGCCTGCGCCTCCTTCTGGACGATCCGCAGCAGATTCTCCTTGGCCGCAAACGTAGTGGCGTTCCATTCGGTCTGTGAGATGTCGGTTGCCATCGGGCGTCCCCTTTTCTTGCTGCGATCCGATAAGCCGTGAACAGAATTTCACCGGACGGGGCCCTTTCTACAAGGGCAGAAGGGCAGGCCCTACCGACGCAGATCCTCGGTGGCTTCGTGATCGTTCGCAGGGCAGTGCCGTCGGACTTGATCGTGTGCCCTGCATTGATGAAGAGGCGGTGTCAGAGTTGCATGACAGCCCCTTTCACGGCCGCACCCGGCGGCAGCTGCTTGGCACTTCCGTGATGGCGTCGTTCTCCTTCAGCGCCTCGATCTGGTCGATGAACGACTTCGTCTGCGGGTCGGCTTCAAGATTGGTGTACACCTTTCGAGCCGCCGCTTCGATGGACGCCAGATCTCGATCCTTGGCCGCCACGAGCGTGCCTCCGGCCTCACAGAAGGCACTGGCGTCGGCGTCGGCAGGAATCTCTTCCAGTGCAAACGCCAACGTGGCCTCCGCCGCCTTACGCAAGATGTCCTGTTGCTCCGAGGTGAGGCGATCAAGCACTTCCTCGCTCGAGAACAACGTGTTGACCCGCGGGTAGAAGACGATGTTGCTCGTCGCGAACGACGCATCGAAATTCGGTGCCAGCGCGATCGACACCTCGATGCCGTCGAGCTTGCCGCTTTTTCTCGCCGCATCAACGCCCGAGCCGCTCAGATGTATCGGCTTAGCCCCGAGCGATCGCATCAACGCGTCGGCGGCGTTCGACGTGGGGACGCGGATCGTAGCCCCTTGCAGATCTTTGAGCGACGCGAGTGGCGCCTCGAACCCGACCGGGTGCCGGAAATGATCCGGATAGAGGCCGAGCCCGGTGAGTCCTGCGTCCGTCAGCCCGGTTAGCATCTCCTCGGCCATGGGGCTGGTGAGAACCTCGTCGAGGTGCGAGCGATTCTGGATCAGGAACGGCGCTTGCAGGGCCTGAAAACTTGTGACCCCGATCGTGTCAAATGCGCGAGAGCCGATCCACCCCAGGTCGAGGTCGCCGTCCCGGACCCTGTCGATGATCGCCGGTTCGAAGTTCGCGCCCTCCCCTCCCGCATCCCACAGGACGACGATGCGCATCTGGTCGCCAGACAGCTTCTCCACCTGCTCTTCGAAGTACTCGACGATCGGCGCGTCGGGGAAGTCGCTTCCGTCGACGGTGCCGATCGTGAGCCGCGTCAGGGCTTCCGAGGCCCCTGTGCCACCCGTGGAAGCCGGCTTCTCGTCACCGCCCTGTCCGCTGCACGCCACTGGGGCGGCGGCCAGCACCAGCAGGGCACTCATTAGCCAAGCGCTTAAACGCATCACGAACCTCCTGCTCGATCGTTCGGGAGCAGGATGGCCTGGGGCGCTCTACGCGCGCTCTACGTTCGCTCTACGTTCGCTCAGGGACCTTGATCTTGCCGGCGACGATGTCGGACCGGAGAGCCTCGAGCCGGGGCCGGATGTCGTCGAGGAAGCCACCGCGGTAGGAGATCCCGACCCCGCCGTTCGCTAGGTTCAGGATCCTACTGCCCGGGCTGAACGCCCCGCGCGCGTGGTCGGCGAGCGCGAGATAGACGCCCCGCTCGATGTGTTTGACCATCGAGGAGAGGATGTGCGGCCGCCAGCGCGCGGCTTCCACTCGATCTCTGATCGCCTGGTACGCGTCCACGTCCACTCCGAGCGCCCACAGGTGCGGCCCCTCGCCCCCCGACATCGTGGCAGCGGCCTCGAACACGCCTTCAACCGAGAATCCGGCCGCACCGAAGATCACGTCGGCCCCCTGTCCGTATTGACGGCGCGCCGCCCGCTTGGCAAGTTTGGGTGCGAAGTAGCCTCGGTAGTCTGGCGGCGCGGTAAGGTATGTGATCATGATCCGTACGTCGGGATCAGCCGCCCGGGCACCTGCCTCGAAACCCGCCTGGAATCGATGGATCACGTCGACGTCCACCCCGCCTATGAATCCGATCGTGCCGTTCGTGCTAGTGAGAGCCGCGGCCGCACCGATGAGGTAGGAACCCTCGTGATCGGCGAACGCCAGGTTCGACACGTTCGGCTGGGTGCTCTCGCCCATGACGACGGCGTACCGGGTTCTCGGGAAATCCCGAGCCACGGCATCGATGTCGGTGTCGGTTGCCTGGACCACGACCAGCTCCGCACCGTCCTCGGAGAGCGCGCGGACCGGTCCGTCCACGTCGCCGACATCGGTCGACATCTCCCTTCCCACCAGGTCGAACTCCGTCACCGCGCGATCGAACCCAGCCTCGGCGAGCTGGTCGACGTCGCTTTCCGCTCCATGGTTTAGCAGGGCGACCGTTGGCTGGGCTCCGCCGCCCCACACGGAGACGGCGCTAACAGCCGCGATCGCGACCGTCACCGTGGCGACGATCGCCCGAAGCCGCCGACGAGAGCGTCCTTCGAGTTTTCGCTGCGCCTCGGCGCGAGCGGTCTTATCCGCAAGGTCCGTGCGGCGTCGCTCGATGCTCTCCTCGAGGAAGCCCCGCTCACTCGACGTGAGCAGCAATGGCCCGCCCCTCAGCAGACTTGCGAGGCTGTCGAGCCTCTTTCCACTGAGCAGGTAGTCGGGATCGCAGCCTGCGGCCTCCCATTCACCGACGTGCGCAACCAGGCTGGCGTGTCGCCCAAGCGCCTCCCGATGGCGATCGATCCACCCGGCGAGCCGGCTCCACTCGGTGAGCAAGGCCTCGTGCGCCAGCATGATCGTTGCTGCGCGGGTCATCTGATCGCGATCAAAGGTCAGAAGCCGATACGTCGAGAACCGCTCCAGGATCACCGACAGCGACACGGCATCGACGTCTAGCGCGGTCAGCTCCGGGATCGGGACCCGCCTGCGCAAATCCTTTGCCCCTTGGCCGAGGCGGACGAAGCGTAGGAAGACTTGCCTGGCCACGGCGCGCTGAGCGCGATCGAGCTCCTCGAAGAGGGTTTCCGCGCGTCGGGAAAGTGCTCCGCGGATGCCGCCGATCTCCCGGTATTCGTCCAGGGTCAGCTCATCACCCGATCGGCCGTCGAAGAGTTCGGTCAGGGCGTACTGAAGCAGTGGCAACGCGCCGGGCTGGTCGGCGACATCGCCCAGCAACTCGGCGAGCACCGGCGCCTCGATCGCGACCCCGACCCTCCGGGCAGGCTCGACGACCGCTGAAGTGAGCTCCTCGCGGCTCATGGGCAACACACTGATAACGCCGGGGACGAAGACCTGCGCGAACGTCGGATGGAGCAGGGGACGATCGTAGAGGTCGGCGCGAAGCGCTAGGACCACCCTAACGTTTGGCGCTGAGGCGCCGGAGATTTCCACAAGCCAGTCGAAGAAACGTCGCTCCTCCTCGGGGGAAGCGGAGAAGACCTCTTCGAGCTGATCGATTATCAGGAGGGTGTCGCCCGCCACTCCGGCGAGCACCGAGCGGAGCTCGTCTGCCGGCCTGGTCCCAGGGACCAGCGTCACGATCGACCAGCCCTCTGAGCCGGGCACGGCGCCGGCACGCACTCTCGGCACGAAGAGAGCGGCGATCGCGCTGGACTTCCCCGATCCCGAGGGACCGACCACCGCGAGTAAACGGCCGCCGATCCGAAGCTCGTCCAGCATCCGCTCCACCAGCGCGCTCCTGCCGAAGAAGTCCTCCGCGTCAATCTCCTCGAAGGGGCGAAGGCCTTTGTAGGGATTCCGCCTCGCCACCTCACCGGAAGTGGAAGTGAGTGGGGGAGTGATGAGCGTGGGGTCGTGCAACAAGATCCGCTCCTGCAGACGTTGAAGATTGGGCGACGGGTCGAGGCCCAGTTCCTCGGCGAGGTGCTCGCGGAATCGCTGGTACGTTCGGAGAGCTTCGGCATGGCGGCCCGTGCCGTACAGAGCCAGCATCAAGAGCTCGCGGAGCCGCTCTCGAAGGGGGTCCTCGCTCACAGCCGCTTGCAGCAGCGGAAGCACCCGGGGGAGGGTCGAAGGGGTCAGCTCCGCGACGGCAAGCTCCGCAACGCCCAGCTGTTCCAAGGCGTCCAGCCGCTGGTGTCGCAATCGATCGATGTGTTCTTGAGCGAACTCCTCGTAGGTGAAGTCGGCGAGGGGTGGGCCACGCCAGAGGTCGAGAGCCGATCGCAGGATCTCGGCCCCGGCCGAGCCCTCGCCATCGGCCACAGCCCGCATCCCTTCCCTCACGAGCTTTTCGAATCGGCAGGCGTCGATTGCGTCGGGATCCGCTTGCAGCAGGTACCCCGGTTGCCGCGTGATGATGAGGTCGTCGCCCGCGAGGGGCTCAAGCGATCTGCGCAGCGCCGACACGTAGATCTGGATCGAGTGGGTGGCCGTCCGGGGCGGTTTCTCGTCCCAGAGCAGATCGATGAGCCGCTCGGTGGGGACTACCTGGCCTGCGTGGAGGAGCAGGATCGCCAGGAGCGTACGTTGCTTCGGGGGCCCGAGGTCGGCCGTGGCCCCATCGGCTGAGATTTCGAGTGAACCTAGGATGCCGTAGCGCATGGTCCCTCCAGACCAGAAGCCCATCGAACGATTACCCTCGAGGAGAGCTCGCACCGCGTTGAACGGGGCCGCGAGTTCTGATGGTCTCAAGCATAGGAGTACGAACGATGCCACACTCGTTCTAAGGTGGACACATGACTGGCAGGCCCACCGTTGTTGCGTTCGATGTCAA
>JACDAL010000147.1 GCA_013695465.1 Actinomycetota bacterium
AGGCGGCAGCTCACCTCGTTGGCAACGAGGGTGCCGCGCTCGGTCAGCCGCAGCCACCCGTCGGAGCGCTCGAGCAGCCCTAGACCTTCGAGCTTGTCGATCTCCGCGCCACGCTCGGCCAGCGAGGCGTCGCCGAAGCGGGCCTCGAAGGCCGCGAGCACTACGCCTGAGGTCAGGCGCAATCCCAGGACGAGAGCCTCTCCGGCGCGCTCGGAGGGCGATAGTGTCTCGGAGCCGAAGCGGGGCTCGGCCCCCGATTCGACCGCGGCGATGAATTCCCGCGGGAGCCTCACATTCCACCACCTCGTGCCGGCGAGGTGCCCGTGGGCGCCGGCGCCGAAGGCTGCGTAGTCGCCCTGGGACCAATAGAGGACGTTGTGGCTCGAGGCGCGGCCGGGATGGCACCAGTTCGAGACCTCGTAACGCTCGAAGCCGGAGGCCGCCAGTTGTGAGCTCGCGATGCCATGGCGCTCGGCCTGGACATCGGGATCGACGTCCGGCACGCGCCCCGTGGTGACCAGCGTGGCCAGGGGGGTCCCCTCCTCGACGGTGAGGGCGTAGGCCGAGACGTGATCCACGCCGGCGTCTATCACGCCTTCGAGCGATCGGCGCCACTCGTCGTCCGACTCCCACACCGAGCCGTAGATGAGGTCGACGTTGACATCGGTGGCGCCCGCCCGGCGGGCCTCTGCCACCGCAGCCAGCGCCCGCTCTCCCGAGTGTGTCCGTCCCAGTCCCGCCAGCACCTTGGGCACAAGCGACTGCACGCCCAAAGAGAAGCGGTTGAACCCCGACTCGAGCAGGCCTTCAAAGCTCGTCTCGGACACCGTCTCGGGGTTGGCCTCGATGGTCACCTCCGCATCCGCTTCGAGCCCGAAGCGGCGCCGCACCGCGCTCAGGATCTCGGCGAGCTGGGCGGTGCTCAACAGCGTCGGAGTCCCTCCGCCGAAGAACACGGACGTCGCCTGCGGGCTCTCGAAGGGGCTTTGCTCGATCGATGCAACGAGCGCCTCGACGTAGGAGGAGTGGAGCTCGCCGTGGCTCTCATAGGTGTTGAAGTCGCAGTAGTGGCAGCGGTGCAGGCAGAAGGGAATGTGCACGTAGACGCCGAAACCGGGCGACGCCCGCCAGAGCCCCGAGCGCAGCCCGCTGTCGACGGCAACGGTCATGACTGCTCCGAGGGCTCGAGCTTGAGCGCCTCGATGAAGGCGGACTGCGGCACCTCAACCGAGCCGATCTGCTTCATGCGCCGTTTGCCCTCCTTCTGGCGTTCGAGCAGCTTGCGCTTTCTCGAGACGTCGCCGCCGTAACACTTGGCGAGCACATCCTTGCGCTTGGCCTTGACCGTCTCCCGAGCGATGACACGCGACCCGATGGCGGCCTGGATGGGAACGTCGAAGAGCTGGCGAGGTATGAGCTTTCGCAGCCGCTCGGTCATCGTCTTGCCGTACTCATAAGCTTTATCCCGATGGACGATGGTCGAGAATGCGTCCACCGGTTGTTGGTTCAAGAGCACATCGACTTTGACGAGATGCGATGAGTACTGCCCGGCGGGTTCGTAATCGAGCGATGCATAGCCCTTGGTCTTGCTCTTCAACTGATCGAAGAAGTCGAAGATGATCTCCGCTAGTGGCATCTGATAGCGGATCTCGACCCGCTCGGTCGACAGATAGTGCATCTCCTTGAGCTCGCCGCGCCGCTCCTGACAAAGCTGCATGACCGTGCCCACGAAGTCGGACGGGGTCACGATCATGGCCGACACATAGGGCTCGAGCACTTCCTCGATGTCTGAGGGATCAGGCATCTCACTGGGGTTTCGCACGATCCGCCGTGTGCGGTCGGTGAGCTCGATCTCATAACCGACCGACGGCGCTGAGGCGATCAGGGAAAGGTCGAACTCGCGCTCGAGACGCTCCCTGACGATCTCCATGTGCAAGAGGCCGAGAAAGCCGCACCTGAAACCGAACCCCAGCGCGCCCGAGGACTCGGGCTCGTAGACCAAGGAGGCGTCGTTGAGCTTGAGCTTGTCGAGCGCATCCCGAAGGATCGGGAAATCGTCGCCTTCGATCGGATAGATGCCGGCGTAGACCATGGGCTTGGGCTCTCGATATCCGGGCAGGGGGACCGCGGCTCCCCGTGGCCGGGTGGTAACGGTGTCGCCCACCTTGGCGAGACTCACGTCCTTGATCCCGGAGATGAGATAGCCCACGGCCCCCGTTTCCAGACGCTCCACCGGCTGAGCGTCGGGCGCCATGATGCCGATCTCGTCCGCATCAACCTCTGTTCCGGCGGCCATGAAAAGGATCGGGGTCTTGGCATCGAGATGCCCGTCCACCGCGCGGAGGTAGGCAACCACGCCTCGGTACGAGTCGTAGTAGGAGTCGAACACGAGAGCCCGCAGTGGCGCGGAGGGGTCGCCTTTAGGCGAGGGGACGGCTAAGACGATATGCTCGAGGAGCTCGGGCACCCCCGCTCCGGTCTTGGCCGAGATCCGCAGGACATCTGTGGCGTCACAGCCGATGAGCGTGGCCAGCTCATCGGCGAACTTGTCCGGCTGCGCCGCCGGCAGGTCGATCTTGTTGAGCACCGGGATGATCTCGAGCCCGGCGTCGACTGCCAGGTAGAGGTTCGTGAGGGTCTGCGCCTCGATGCCCTGGGCCGCGTCAACCAGCAGAACGACGCCGTCGCAGGCGGCGAGCGAGCGCGACACCTCGTAACCGAAGTCGACGTGTCCGGGCGTGTCGATGAGGTTGATCTCGTAGGTCTCGCCGCCGGCAGCCCGATATTCCATGCGAACGGCGGCGGCCTTGATCGTTATGCCGCGCTCGCGCTCGAGGTCCATACGGTCGAGGTATTGCTCGCGCATGTCCCGGTCGGAGACCGTTCCGGTGAGCTGAAGCAGACGGTCAGAAAGCGTGCTCTTGCCGTGATCGATATGGGCGATGACGGCCACGGCTCGCTGATGCAGGGGATCCATGCCCCAAAGCCTAGTGCTCCTGCGGGGAAGGACCGTCAGCCTCCAGGGCGGTTCTGCTATCCTGAGCGACGTTCTCACGCCCTTCATTCCATAGTTTAGGAAAGCTCAAATGGCCAACATCAAGAGTCAGATCAAGCGCAACCGCCAGAACGAGGCGCGCCGAATCCGCAATCGCAGCGAGCGCTCAGCCCTTCGGACCAAGAATCGGCGCTTCAACGAGGCGCTCGCCTCGGACGACTCCCAAGCCGC
>JACDAL010000150.1 GCA_013695465.1 Actinomycetota bacterium
GTCGCTTATCTCCGCGAGCGAGATGACCGACGTCCTCACAGAAGTCGAGCGGGTTCGGCAAACAGACACGCGGCCCGGTGGCCGCTCCCGGCTACAGGATCGAGGGGCGGGTCTTGTTCCGAACAGACCTTCTGCGCCTTGAAACATCGCGGCGCGAAACGGCAGGAATCGGGGGGATCGACGCAACTTGGCACGGCCCCCGGCAACGGAATCCGATTCCGCCTGCGCTCCTTGTGAGGATCGACGACCGGAACGGCCGACAGGAGGGCCTGCGTGTAGGGGTGCATCGGGTTCTCAAAGAGCTCGTCACGATCGCCAGTCTCGACAACGCGCCCCAGATACATGACCATCACCCGATGTGAGAGATGTCTGACCAGCGACAGGTCGTGGGCTATGAACAGGTAAGTCAACCCGAGTTGCGACTGCAGGTCCTCGAGCAGATTGAGGATCTGAGCCTGGATCGATACGTCGAGCGCCGAGATGGGCTCGTCGAGGATCAGCAGGTCTGGCTCGCTCGCCAGCGCCCGGGCGATGCCGATTCGCTGGCGTTGACCTCCGCTGAACTCGTGTGGGTAGCGACGGGCGTAGCTGGGGGCCAGGCCCACCCTCTCGAGCATCTCCCCCGCCTTTTGACCGGCGTCTCGTCGCCCTTTAACCAGGCCGTGGAACAGGGCCGGTTCCGCGACCAGCTCACCCACAGTCATGCGCGGATTGAGCGATCCATAGGGATCCTGAAAGACGATTTGCATGTATCGCCGCAGCATCCGCAACCGGCCCCGCGTGCAGCCCAGCAGGTCTTCGCCGCGAAATACCACCGTTCCCGAACTTGGCTCGATCAGACGAAGGATGCAGCGCGCCAGCGTCGACTTGCCGCAGCCTGACTCTCCGACCAGGCCCAACGTCTCACCGCGTCGAAGAGTGAAGGAGACGTCGTCGACGGCATGTGCTCGCCCCACGGTGCGACGGAGGATGGCGCCCTTAGTCACGGGAAAGATCTTCTTGAGGTTCTCGACTTCGAGCAAAGAGGCGCTCACGACGCGGTGTTCACGGCTCGCAGGGCCCCGATTTCGTCTGCGAAGTGACAAGCCGCCAGGTGATCAGTTCCGCCCACGCGCTCGAGCGCAGGCACCTTCTCCGAGCACACCGTCTGGGCATAAGGGCAACGGGGGTGGAACACACAGCCGGACGGCAGCAGGACGGGCGAAGGCGGATTCCCGGCGATCGGCACGAGGCGATCGCGCCTCGCCTCGTCGATGCGCGTTACCGACTGCAGCAAACCCAAGGTGTAAGGATGCGCAGGCCGGTAGTAGATAGAGTCCACGTCGCCCTGCTCGGCGACTCGTCCCGCGTACATGACTACGATTCGCTCGGCGAAACCCGCGAGTATGCCGAGGTCGTGCGTGATGAGGATGACCGCCGCCCCGTACTTCTCGCAGGTCTCGGCGAGCAGATCGATGATCTGTGCCTGAATGGTGACGTCCAGAGCCGTCGTGGGCTCATCGGCAATCACGATCTGAGGGCTGCAAGCGAGCGCGATAGCGATCATGACGCGCTGGCGCATGCCGCCCGAGAAGTGGTGAGGATGCTCTTGGGCGCTACGGCTGGGTGACGGGATGCCCACTTGATCCAGGAGCTCGAGCGCCCGCTGTCTCGCCTCGTTCTTGTTTGCGCCGGTGTGGGCGAGCACCGCTTCCTCTATCTGGGCACCGATCTTCATTGCGGGATTAAGGCAGTGCAGGGGGTTCTGGAAAACCATGCCGATGCGCTCCCCCCGCACGCGCCTCATTTCGCGCTTCGAAGCTCGCAAGAGGTCAACGCCGTCCAGCCGCGCCTCGCCCGAGACGCGCGCGTTCGACGGCTGCAGGCCGGTGATGGCGTGTGCGGTCACGCTCTTTCCGGAGCCCGATTCCCCCACGATGCCGATGCGCTCTCCCGGTTTGAGCGTAAAGGACATGCCATTCACGGCCTGGATCAGGCCGTATCGGCTCTCGAATGCAACGGTGAGGTCACGAACCTCCAGCAGGGATGCCTGCCCCACGGGTCAGTGCTCCATCGTCGGGTCGAGGACGTCTCGCAAGCCGTCGCCCAGCAGATTGAACCCGAGCGCGGCGAGCGTGATCGCGATGCCCGGATAGACCATGAGCTGAGGGGCACTGGCAAGATACTGCTGGCCCTCGCTGAGCATTGCGCCCCACTCGGACGTCGGGGGCTGGACGCCGAGGCCTAGGAACGACAGTGCCGAAAGAGCCAGCAACAGGCGTCCGGTCTGCACCGTTCCCAGAACGATCACCGGCCCTACGATGTTGGGCAGGACGTGGCGTGAAGCGACAAGACGGCCCGGGAGTCCTACGGCTCGAGCCGACTCCACAAACGGCCGCTCCCGCATCGACAGCACGAGTCCCCTCATCATGCGGGCATAGTCGGTCCACCACACCGCCACCATTCCGACCATGAGGTGCAACAGTCCCGGGCCCAACATGCCCGTGATGGCCAGCGCCAGAAGCAGGCTGGGGAACGCGAGCAGAACATCGACGATCCTCATCAACAGGCCGTCTACGAAGCCGCCTGCGAATCCGGCGATCGACCCAACCACGATGCCGATGGCGAGGATGGCGACTCCAACACCCAAGGCGGTGAACAACGACACTCGTGCGCCGTAGAGCAGACGCGACAACTCATCTCGGCCGAGATTGTCGGTGCCCAGAGGATGCTCGAAGCTCACGGGAGCGTACCGATTGCCCACATCTTGCTCGTTTGGATCTTGCGGGGCGATCATCGGCGCCGCCAGGGCCGCCGTGTACATCAACACCAGGATCACGAGACCGGCAAGCGCGGTGCGGTCACCGCCCAGCTGTCTCAGCAGCGACCGGGGTGGGAGCAACGCGGGGGCCTGCAACTCCGGCGCAGATGCCGTCACCGCCGCATCTGCCATCAGCCTGCCACCGCCTTATCCCCGCTCAGGGTGACGCGTGGATCGAGCCACATGTACGACAGGTCCACCGCGAGGTTGATCAGAACAAAGATAGAGCCGGCGAAGACCACAAATCCCTGAATCATGGTGTAATCGCGCTGGCCTATCGCATCCACGGCCAGGCGCCCGATTCCGGGCCACACAAAGATGACCTCCACGATTGCCGAGTAGGCCAGAAGGAAGCCGAACGCAAGCCCGATCTGAGTGACTACGGCCCCCATCCCATTACGCAGGATGTGCCGGATCATGATGCGACCCTCCGACAACCCTTTGGCGCGGGCGGTCTTGACATAGTCCTCGTTGATGATCTCCAGCAAGCTGGAACGCGTCAACCGAGCGACGACCGCGGCATCGCCGAGCCCGAGGGCGAGAGCGGGAAGAATCAGGCTTTCCCATCCCTGCTGACCGGAAGCGGGAAGCCACTGGAGTTTCACCGAAAACAGAATGATCAACAGTAGAGCGAGCCAGAAGCTCGGAATCGACGCCCCCAGCATGGACATCGCCCGGGTTACCTGATCGAGAACACTGTTCCTCCTGATCGCGGCGAGGATCCCAATCGGGATGGCGACGACCACGGTGACGACCGTGGCCCAGAAGGCCAGCGTCAGCGTGGCCGGAAAGCGGAGCAGCAATTCGTCGAGCACGGGCTTTCCGGTTGTGAACGACACTCCGAGGTCGCCCCGGACGGCCCCCGACAGCCACGACAAGTACTGCTCGACGACGGGCTCATCCAGATTGAAGCGCTCACGGACGATCTGTAGCTCCTGCTGGGTGGGCTGTCGTCCGCGCGTGCGCTGGAAATAGATCTGGGCCGGGTCGCCGGGCGCAAGCGTCGAGATCAGGAACGCCAGGAGCGTGATCCCGAGCCAGATTGGGATCAGATAGGCAACCCTCCGCGCAATATAGGAGGCCATACGAATATGTCGACGCTAGGAGGCGCCGTTGCCCATCGACACGGTGTCGTAGCGAATCTGCAGTCCTGAGGGCTGGGTGTTGAAGCCCTGCACCTCGTCCGTCAGCACGTTGATGCGGTATAGGCCGGCGAGCGGGATGACCACGGCTTCTTGGTCGATGAGCACGTGCATGGCCTCCCCGACGAGCTCCTTGACCTCGGCGGGATTGGGGGTGGCGAGCGCGTCCTCGATCAGCACGTCGAACTCGCCACCCGGCGCGAACAGCTGTTGGTAGCCGATGTCGCCGAACAGGCCCACCGACCAGAACAGCAGGGCGGGAAGGAAGAGGGGGTTCGCATCGTTCTGCGAGCCCTGCTCCATCCAAATGTCGCCTTCGCCGGCCGCCAGCCGCTCTTCGTAGGACGCCGTGTCCGGGGTCTTGACGATCTCGACCTCGATCCCCACGTCGCCGAGCTGACCCTGGATGAACTCGGGCACGGCGCCGTGATCGCTGGCCGAGGGAAAGCCGTTGATGAGCTGGAGGCGCAGGGGTTCTCCGTCCTTCTCCCTTACCCCGTCGGATCCCATCGTCCAGCCTGCGTCCTCGAGCAACTGCGCGGCAGCAGCCGAGTCGAAGCTGTAACCCTCAACCTTCGAGGCATTGGCGTCCCCGAGCAGGCGCGACGGGACCATGGTCTGTTCGTCTGTCGCCAGCCCTTCGAAGATTCCGTCGATGAGCGTGTCGCGGTCGATCGCGTTTCCAATCGCATGGCGCACGTCGGAGTCCTGAAGGATGGTGTAGCCCTTCTGGCCGCTGATGTTGAGATACATCGCGGAGTAGGCCCCCGGCTGCGATTCGGCGATCACGAACCCCTTGGACTCGAGATCGGGGATGGCCTCGCGAGCCACGTCGAGCACGAGGTCAACCTCTCCGGCCTCGAGGGCGAGACGCCGGGCGTTGGGATCGGGCAAGAAGCGGAAGGTGATCTCGTCGAGTTGGGCGGGCTCGCCCCAATAGTCGTCATAACGCTCCACCACGATTTGCTGCTGACGCTCGTATTCGACGAGGCTGAAGGGGCCGGTCCCGATCGGTTTCTTCCCGGGGCTCGAGCCCGGGGCGATGATGCTGTAGGAGGGGTGCACGAGCTGTTCGAGGAGCCGTCGGTTGTCGAACTGCGGTGTCACCTCCACCGTGTAATCGTCGATGACCTTGGTGCCGTTCTTAGCGAAGCCCGGCGTGCCTCCGCCCGTCTTGGCGACACGGTCGAAGGTGTACTTCACGGCCTCGGCGTCAAAGGGCGTGCCGTCGTGAAAGGTGACGCCCTCTCTCAACTTGAAGCGCCACGTGTTGGGTGCGACGAATTCCCAGCTCGTCGCCAGAGCCGGTTCGATCTCGTAGCTCTCGTCCATTCGAACAAGGCTTTCGAAGATGTTGGCGTTGAGAGGATACTGGCCGACGTCGGCCTCGGCCCCCTCGGTGGTATAGCCGTCTTCGTCGGCGCCCACGACGAGTTTCTGCTCGACCGCATCGGGGGATCCGCCGTCCGACTCCCCGCCCACCGCGCACGCCGGCAAGATGAAAGCTCCGAGGAGTCCCAGCGCCACCACTCGCCCGGACCACGATCCTTTGAATGCGGTCATCATTCCCCCCCGGCGTCCCGACTACGCGACTACGCGATTACGCGATTACGCGACTAGAAACGAACCTACGTCTCGCCGGTCTTGGTCCGGCCGTTTCCGTGAGACGTACAGTAACCTATAAGGGTACCGGCGTAAGAAGCCTAAGAAGCTTGGTTGAAGGGAGACGCTTGTGAGCGAGATCTTCTCCGTGCCCGAGATGTCCTGTGGGCACTGCAAGACGACGGTCGAGAACGCGGTTTCATCCGTGGGTGGAGTTCGCTCCGCCGAGGTGAATCTGGAGGCCAAGACCGTGACGGTCGACCACGACGACACGGTCGACAACACCGCGATCGTGGGCGCCATCCAGGAAGCCGGATACCAGGTGGCGTGACCGCGCGTAACTCCGTCGTCGACGGGGAAACGGGGGCATGGCGGACTCGGCTCGGGCTCTATGCTCCCGGGTGCCTGCCCGGCTACCATCTGCCCTACTACGCCGCGGTCGATGGGGAGTTCGCGAGCCGCGGCCTGCACGTCGAGCTTTCAGATCCCCGAGGCGGGCTCGACACCGTAAAGGCTTTAGGCGACGGGGATCTCGATGCCTGCATAACGAGCGTTGCGCACTACCTGAGCGCGCTCCAGGAGGACCGATTTCTGGCCGCCCGCTTCGCTCTGATGATCGCCCGCCGTACCCACCTGGCGGCATTCGTCGTAGAGCGAAACGGGGGGCAACGAGGCTCTCCTACCCGCTTGTCTGAGCTTGATGGGGCTCGTCTGCTCGGAGACAAAGGCTCATACTTCACGCGCGAATACCTGGCCGCGTTGAGGGTAGCGGGAGTCGCTGCACCGAAGATCGTTGACGCGCCCCACGGACAGGATCTCAAGCTATTGATTCGTGGAGACGGGGACGTCGTCGTCGAGTTCCTTGAGATGCTGCCTCGGTTCGCTTCGATGGCCCGGCGCCACGACCTCGAAATTCGCGCTCTGCCCTTTTTCGAGGTCCTGCCGGACGTTTACGGCAGCGGTCTGCTGATCGCCGACCACTTTCTCGAACGGTCCCCCGAGG
>JACDAL010000153.1 GCA_013695465.1 Actinomycetota bacterium
GGAGTTGGTTTTACGGTTTCACTCTTCATCACCGGGCTGGCTTTCGACCAATCAACTTTAGAGACTGAAAGCAAGCTTGGGGTCATGATCGGGTCGGTAATCGCAGCAACCATTGGTGCACTACTTCTTCGCAACACAGCCCGAAGATCGTCTCCGCTCTAGTGTCGTCTATGGCGGGCCACCAGTTCTCGTGGCGGAACACACCTCTGCCGAACGTGCCTGGCCCCGTCACCGGTGCTTGGTTGTGGTTTCCGCAGCGTGGGCAGCACATCGCAAAGTATTGCCTCGGCTCGGATGGCGAGGACTTCGTCGAGTAACTGGTCGGCGGTGATCTTAATGCGTTTTCCCTCCTGAGTGTCGAGGCGCTTCTGCGTTGCGCAATAAGCGCCAAAAGCGCAAAAAGCCTCACGTGGAGCAACATCAAGGGCAACTCATTGAACTCGTCGGGGGTCATCGTCGGCTCAACTTGTCGAGGGCCTTGAGATACCGAACCGCCCCGACACCGCTCGGGCGCCGAGTGCCCTTCTCCCAGCGGTGAATCGTGGTTCGATGCACGTCGATCTGGTGTCGGAGGGGGGACTTGAACCCCCACGTCCCGTATAAGGACACTAGGCCCTCAACCTAGCGCGTCTACCAATTCCGCCACTCCGACGTGGAAAAAGCCCCGCTCGGGAGAACCGTTCAGGGCGACCCAACTATATTCCGCACGACCGAGGACAGGATCGTGCCCGCCGAGTCGGAGAGGATGGGACTGACATGCGACAGGAGCCAGCAGCTCGCCGGGCCCTTAGCCCCCATTAGCCTCCCGGCTCCAGCTCTCGAGGTTCCACAGCGGCCCCTCCAGAGTGGGGTTGGGCTGGGGCCCCCTGATTCCCGGGCGCCATGCCAGCACCGTGCTCACCCGGGCCAGCGGCAGGGCGTCGGCTGCACCCGCCCCCGGGAGGCCCCCCGGCACGCCGGTCGAGCGCCTGAGGGCAACATCGACGGGATTGTCTCTCAGCCAGCCGCCATAAAACTCGGTGCTCTCGATGGCGCTCAGCTCGGAGGCGATCCCTGCTCCCTTCAACTGCTCGAAGATGGCCTCTTGGTAGAGGACGAGAAGCTCGTCGTCGCGCGGCGCCGCGATATCGAGCTCTTGCAGCGGCCGGCTCCCTGCTCTCGATCGATCCGGAGTGGCAACCAGCCGGCCCAGGGAGGCGACGAACACCGACTCCATCCTGGAGAGGTCGAGCGCCTGGACCGCGCCCAGTCGCTCCGACGCACTCACGTCGGCGGCCCCGAAGTCCGCCCACACGCTCTCCCACCCCAGCGCTTGGGCCCACTCGAGGCCGGCAGCCTCGAGACGGCCGGAGAGGTTGAGGGCCGACGGCGTGGCGCCGACGTCCAGCTCGCCCCGCTTCAGCAAGGAGATCATGATGTCGATCGAGGCGATGTGGCGCACGCGCACTCGCTCGAGCCCCACGGACCTCCCCCACCACCTCGGGTTCGGCTGCAGCACGAGCTCGAGCCCGGGAGTGCGCCCCGCCAGGACGAAGGGACCCCCGTAGACCCCCCGCCTCGAGGGAACGATCGGGGCGGCTCGCGCCAGCGTCAGGGGCCAATCCGCCACATCCCCCGTGATCACCACCATGCGAGGCCCACGCGCCTCGGCCGTACGGACCCGAGCAAACCCGCTGGGCGCTCGAGCCTCCTCCACGCTTCGGATCACGTCGCTCGCGCTGATGGGCCGGCCGTCGCTCCACGACGCCTCACGCAGGCGGACACGAGCGCCCGAGGCAGTCACGTCGAGGGACAGGGCCAGCTCGGGCCGTACTTCGCCATCGGGCAGCAGTCGGAACAGGGACGGATACAAAGGACGGGTCAGGGCCAGGGTGAGGTCCGAGGAATCGACTGAATAAGGGTCGAGAGTGGCGGGCTCGCCCAGGACTCCGACCCTGACCTCGCCTTCGGGCGCGGCCGGGGACGAGTTCGGGGGCCGCGACCCGTCCTTCGATCGAGGGGGAGACGTGACGCGGTCCGAGTCGCATCCGACGAGAAGCCAGACCATCACCAGGAGCGCCGCGCCGAGGCGGCGGGACACGCTCGCTACTGCAGCCGGAAGGCCAACAGGATTGTGGTGCCGGCGAACACGATGGCGGTGATCACGGTGATGCGATCGAGGTTCTTCTCCATCATCGTCGAGCCCATCGCCTGAGTCTGCATGCCTCCGCCGAACATCTCGGACACACCCCCGCCCCGGCCCGCATGTAGCAGAACGAAAAGGATCATGGTCATCGATGCGATCACATGCAGCACCACGAGGATTGCGGTAAGGATGTTCATCTCCCAAATTTACAACAAACCGGACCTCTGGAGTTTCTATGGGACTCAGAGCGCGGAAAACTGCACCGAGAGGCGCTCAAAACGCGGGAGGTCTCAGGAGCGGGCCGCGGCGACCAGGCCCGGCATGATCTCCGTGCCCGTGATGTGGCCGATCGCCCCGGAGCGGGCCGCACTCTCGCCGTAGGTCGTGACCGCATCCGAGCTCACGCCCGGCCCGCTCACCAGCAGCGGCACGGGGCCGTCGGTATGAGACTTGCGCGCGCAGCTCGTCGAGTGATCGGCGGTGACCGCCACGATCGTGTGCCGGTCGTCCAGCCCGCCGAGCAGGGGAGCGAAGAAGTGGGCGTCGATGTCCTCGATGCTCTTGATCTTGGCCTCGTGGTCGCCGTCGTGAGCGGGCACGTCCGGCCCCTTGATGTGGATGTAGAGCCCGTCGAAGCCCTCGATCGCCTCGTTGGCAAGCTCCGCCCATGCCTGATATTGCTCGGTGGCGGACACGCCGGTGGGCGCCTCGACGACCCCCATCCCCGTGAGCTTGGCGATCCCGAGCTCGACCGGCATCTCGACGAAGCACCCGAACTCGGGGCCGAACTTAGATTTGAAGGGCTCGAGCTCGGGGAGGTGGTCGCCGCCGTCGCGAGTGAGAATGAAGTTCCCCGGCAGCCTCTTTGCGGCCCGGCGAGTCCGATTGACCTCGGAGCCCTCCAAGACCTCGTACGAGGCCTGAAGCCACTCGTTCGAGAGCCGGGCCGCCAGCACCGCAGCGTCGTCGTCCTCGTGTCCAGCAAGGGGAGCCACCTCGACCACTCGGTTCTCGAAGGTCTCCTTGGCCACCCCCAGCCTCCCCTCGCGCCCGTAGGCTGGGTCCGAGTTCTCGACCTCGGCCGACAGCCAGTTGGACTCGGAGCGCAGCACCAGCGCGGCCCGGTGGCCGGAGGTGGCGCGCAGCTCGAAGCTCGCGCCGGACAACTGCACCTTGTCCTGGACCTCGGTTGCGAGCGCCCCGGCCTCCCCGGAAGAGAGGTCGCGGCCCGCCCGGCGGTCGATGATCTCCCAGGAATCTTCGTCTCTTTCGACCGTAGCGAAGTTGGCCCGATAGGCGAGGTCGCCGGGCGAGATCTCGAGTCCCGCCCCGAGAGCCTCGAGGGGCCCGCGGCCGGTGTGGTGGCGGTGGGGGTCGTAGCCGAGAATGGCAAACACGGCGATGTCGGACTCTGGGGCAATGCCCTTGCCGACCGTGGTCACGATCCCGTTGCGGCCTCTCTTCGCAAGCCCGTCCATGTGTGGCGTACGAGCCACCTCCAGAGGAGTCCTGCCTCCAAGCGGGTCCAGGGGGTCGTCGCCCAGCCCGTCGAGGATGACGTACATGATCCGGTGCGGGCTCACGACTTGGTCGCCTTGACGATGGCGGCGAACTCGGCCGCATCGAG
>JACDAL010000068.1 GCA_013695465.1 Actinomycetota bacterium
CACGATCAGCGACAGAACGCTTACAGCCAGCTTTCTGAGTCTTCCCACCTAATCACTCCCTTGAGTTGATGAATTCTTGGCCTCGTTGTGCCTTCCCCGGCATGCGCCCTGGATACCTCGAGATGCAATCTCTCCTACAGCCGGAGTTCCAGTAGCAGGTCATCAAATTGCTGCCTCTCGCGCTCCCCTCTTCTGTCTGCCACAGCCGACTTCTGCCAGCCCTCAACCGAAAGGACACCCGCCTACCCAGTCGGATCAACTCTGTCTGATGCAAGAGGGGGACACCAGAGCCAATACGCGAGTAAGTGGTCTGAAATTCTTCGGCACGTGACGCTAGCTCGCCGACTGGTTGGCGGAAGTACGGGTTCGACCGGGCCCTGCCTTCTTTCGATGTCCGTTGTTCGATATGGCGGAAGTTGATACGGAAGACGGAATGTGGCGCGCGGAGTATTCGCTCCAAGCGGCCGCGAGCCGTTCGATGCCCGCACGCAAAGCCGGCGGTTCGATCACAAAGGGAATGCGCAGATGATCGTCATAGGCTCCTCCCGCAGAGAAACTTGAACCCGGCAGGATCATCACCCCATGCCGCAGAGCCACCTGGCAAAACTCGCCCGCCCCTTCACAAGGCAGCTGGACCCACAAAGAAGTCCCCCCACTCGGTGTTTCCCATTTCCACTCGGGCAGCAACGCCGGGAGCATGGAGGTGACAAGATCTAGTCGCTCTCGCAGCTGTTTCCGGCGCCACCGCGAAACCTCGTCGTTGAGAGGGAGGAGTCGAGCTGCCAGTAGTTGATCCACGAGAGGAGTACCTAAATCGACCGTTCCCTTGAGCTTCCCGAGCTGGAAGATAGCCTGTGTCGGTCCCCGTACCCAGCCGATTCGTAGACCGCTCCAAAAAAGGGCGCTCATTGAGCCTATCGTGAGGACTTCGTCGTGAGGTCTCCCCGTGGCCAGATATCGTGTCGGCGCTCCGCTGAGAGAGAGATCGGCTTGAACAGTGCTCTCAACCACAGTGATGTCGTTGTGCTTCGCCAAGGAATCGACTCGCCACCTCCGAGCCTCGGACAACGACGTTCCAGTGGGATTGTGATTGGTGGGATTGAGATAGATGAGCTTGACGGATTCTCGCGCAACAAGCCGCTCTAGAATGTCCACCCGCACGCCTTGGTTATCCATGGGCGCGCTGAGCAGTCGTGCACCCGCTTTTCGAAGGACGGGTAGGGCCCCTGCGTAAGTGGGATCCTCTACTACCACGGCGTCACCCGGTTGCAGCAAGGTAGAGGCAATAAGGTCAAGCCCTTGCTGGGCACCGGTCGTTACGATGATCTGGTCCTCAGCGGTTGGGATCCCGCGTCGCTCGAAGTCTTGCGCGATAGCCTCACGCATCAAGCTCAAACCAAGCGGAAAATAGCCCTGGACAGATGTGAGCGCGAGCCAGTCATGATTAGTGATGGACTGAAGTCCGTTGAGAACTGGGGCGGCCGCTGAGAGTGCCACAGCGGTCAGATCGATGAATCCTGACGGCAGCCCTACGACCTCATGGTCCGGACGGATGCGATGCACCCATGGGAACATCGCGGCTGCGGAAGTAAGCTCCCTCCTGCGCGATCGGGAGACGCTCACCCATGTGCCGCTGCCTTGGCGGCTTGTCAGGAGTCCTTCATTTCGCAGAACATCGTAGGCGGCCACTACTGTGGTGCGGCTCACAGCAAGCGCCTGTGCGAGCGACCGCTCGGAGGACACGCGCGTGACCGGTGTCAGGTCGCCCCGCTCGATCGCGTGTCGCAAAGCGCCGGCCAATTTCTTGTGCAGCGGACCATCTCCCGCCGCCCATCCACTCAGCATTAGAGCGAGTCGCTTCGCGCTCACTTGACCCACGGTCAAATACTTCACTCCCCTCAACTTGGCCATCGTGATCGTACCAACCGAGATTCGGCAAGGGAGTCGGATCAGATTACGATTGCATTAACCTTGCGCCGCCGAACATTGTCCTAACCACACACCGCGACAGGTTGAGACTCAAGGTTGCAGCGGAACCCGGAGGGAAGCTGAACCCCATGCTCTTAGGAAGACTCCATCCAACTTAGACGTCGGGTCCCGGGATCGAGAACCCGCCTGCTTCTCGCAGAAGGTCCGCTGGGTCTCCGGTGGGAGGATGCGCCGGACAGGGCCGAAGGTCAGGACGATCTGCGTCGGCGACGCAGAACTGGTAGGCACCTCCGTCCGAGGGGGTGCTCATCAGGCCCCACCTTGGCTGATGGGAGATCTCACCGCTGTTGCGGGTTACGAGCCTCTTCAGGCGTTCGGGGTCATGATTCCACAGCCGGCGGACATCGTCCTCGATCTCCACGATTACAAGCCCATCCGGCCGGACTTCCACGAGATGTCCGGGAGCCGGAAGATTCGTTTTGTCTTTACTCCCGAGCTTGGCCTGGATCCAGTGGACGTCGTGCCCAGGAATGTAGAGCCCGCAATAGTGAACGCGCTCGATGCTCATGGTTCCTCCCATCGCGTGGCTTTCGCACCTTGCCCGAGGCAGGTTGCGGCGGCGTCACAAGGCCACGTCCCTCGACCGCTCGTGATGGCAACCCCATGATAACGAGCCGCGACGACAAGCGCCACAGAGTCCCGTCGCTATCGTCTCGGGGCGGCCCTGCTGTAGCCGGCCAAGGTGCGCTCGACCAGGGCCCGCAGCTCGAGCCGCGACAACGCCGCGGCTGCGGCCCCCGGCTCGAGTTGTGCCGACGAGCAGATGTGCTCGAGCGACAACGGCACGTCGTCGAGCGCGCGCAGAAGTGCCTCCTCCTCGAAGCTCAGTGCCAGCGGCTCCGTAAACGTTGGCGGTGAGGACACGGCGGCCAAGCCGGGAGCGAGCTCCTCGAGGATGTCCGCGGCAGACGTAACAAGCGCCGCCAGCGAGGTGCGGATCAACTCGTTGGGGCCCTGCGCCATGGGGTTGCGAACGCTGCCCGGCACCGCGAACACCTCACGATTGCAATCGAGCGCGAGCCGGGCCGTCACCAGCGCGCCGCTCGTGATCGCCCCTTCCACCACGACGACCCCGTCGCTGAGCCCCGCGATGATGCGGTTACGGCGGGGGAAGTGATGGCGAGCCGGTTGCACGCCGTCCGGGTACTCGGACACGAGCGTGCCGGAGCGGGCGAGGCGTTGCTTGAGGCGCAGGTTGCGGTGGGGATAGTCGACATCGAGCCCGCAGCCGAGCACCGCGACCGTGCGCCCGGAAGCCTCGAGCGCTGCTCGGTGGGCGGCGGCGTCGATTCCTACGGCCAGGCCCGAGACCACTACCACGCCGGCTTCGCAGAGGTCCGAGGCCAACTCCTGCGCCGCCCGCAGACCGGTACTGGTCGGCCGCCTAGTGCCGACAATCGCAACCACCAGGGCATCGTCTGGAGGAAGGCGGCTTCCCTCGACGAACATCCGACCAGGCGGCGGATAAGGCCCGAGCTCACTGAGGCGGCGGGGCCACTCCGCGTCCCGCGCCGAGACGACGCGGCTCATGCGGCGGCTCCTTCCGTAGCAGCTCTGCGATAGGAAAGGGCCTCCGACACGTGCTCCGAGGAGACCTCTTCCTCCAGAGCCAGATCGGCGATCGTGCGCGCTACCCGCAGCACCCTGTCGAGCCCTCGCCCCGACAGACCGAAGGCTTCGATTGCCATCCCGACGTGACTGCGCGCAGGCTCCTGAAGATGAAGGTTGGTTTCCAGCATCGCCTTGGAGCAGGAAGAATTCGTCAAACCGTCTCGCTCGTAACGGAGCGTCTGGAGCCGGCGGGCTGATCCGACTCGCGCCGCAACTGCTGCGCTTGATTCACCCTGCGGAAGTCCCATGAGGTCGGCCGGCGGGGTCCGGCCCATGGTGACGTGGAGGTCGATTCGATCGAGCAGGGGGCCTGAGAGCTTGTGCCGATAGCTCTCGATCTGCGGCAACGTGCAGCGACACGGCCGGACTGCGTCTCCCAGATAGCCGCACGGGCAAGGGTTCATGGCGGCGACCAGACAGAAGCGGCAAGGATAGGAAACGAACGCTCCGCTGCGCGCGATACGCACGACCCCCTCCTCGAGCGGAGCTCGGAGAGTCTCGAGCGCATCCCGCCGATAAAGCGTCAGCTCATCCAAGAACAGGACGCCGCGATGCGCGAGGCTCGCCTCGCCGGGGCACGCAAGGCCGGCTCCGCCGCCGATGAGCCCCGGCACCGAGACGTGGTGATGAGGGCTGCGAAAGGGACGTGTCGAGATGAGCCCGGCCTTTTCCGAAAGCAGCCCCGCAACCGAATAGACCCTGGTGACGTCGAGCGACTCGTCACGGGTCATGGGCGGAAGGATGCCGGGCAAGCGGCGGGCCAGCATGGTCTTGCCCGAACCCGGCGGCCCTACGAGCAGCAGGTTGTGGTTTCCTGCAGCTGCGATCTCGAGGGCACGCTTGGCGGAGGGGTGACCTCGCACCTCTCGAAGGTCCTCACAGGGTTCGGACACCGGTTCGCGTGGAGGCGGCGGGGAGGGGGTTTCGGCCCCCCTGAGCCACGCTAGGCATTGTTGGAGTGAGGCCACCGGCACCACTTCGAGGCCGTCTACCAGCGAGGCCTCGGCGGCGTTGGCGACGGGACAGATCAACCCTCTCCTGCCGGCGCGAAAGGTAGCGATGGCGGCTGCCAGGACGCCGCGCACAGGCCTGACCGTGCCGTCCAGAGCCAGCTCCCCCAGCGACACCCAGCCTTCGAGCCGCGCCGGTTCTGCCGCACGGCGCTCGGCCAACAGCCCGAGCGCGAGAGGGAGGTCGAAATGGGTCCCCTCCTTGCGCAACGCGCCGGGGGCGAGGTTGGCGGTGATTCGAGCCGAGGGCCAGGCCTGGTCCGAGGACAACAGCGCGGCACGGGTGCGCTGCTCGGCCTCTTTCACCGATCTGGTGGCCAGTCCTACGATCGTGAAGCTCGGGATGCCCTGTCCGATGTGGACTTCGACCTGCACGAGCCGGGCCTCCGCCCCGACAATCGCTATCGTCTCCGATGTTGAGACCACGAACCCTCCGGTTCCGGCCCTGAAAGCGCGACTGGGAGCAGACTACAGAGGGCCTGCGACAGCCCTCGGGGGGGGGTCAGTCCGGGACACCGGACGAGCCGGGGGAGCCCGGCCGCCGAGCGCCTCGGCGTGGTGGTGAAACGCGGACCGTGGACCTTCAACCACAGAAAATTGTGGGGAAACGCGGACCGTGGACACTTGCCACCGCGGCCCGCGCCCTCAGAAGGCGCCTGGGAGGTGCGTGACCTCGAGTCCCCCTTCCGCCACCGACACCGACACCACATCGAAGCGGAGCTCGCGCCGACTGCCCCGGTGCTCTGCCAGCCACGTCCCGGCGGAGCGCCTGATCCGGTTCTGCTTCAGCGGCCCGACCGCCTCCGCAGGGGCACCCCACAGCGGCGAGGTCCGGGTCTTGACTTCGCAGAAGACCAGCAGTCGGCCCCGACTGAGCACTAGATCGATCTCGCCCGAGCGGCAGCCGTAGTTGCGGTCCACGATCCGGTAGCCCCGCCTGCGGTAGAACGCCGCAGCGGCGTCCTCTCCGGCCCGGCCAAGCTCTATGTGCGCGCTCATGCGCGCGACGTTACCGGGGGGCTGTGACGGTGGTTAGCGCTCCATGCCCGGGGGCTGAGGCAGCAGATCGCGCTCGGCGAGCTGCGCCAGCTCCTCGACGTTCAGGTCGCGGAAGGTCACCACTTTGACGTGCGAAACAAACCGAGCCGGGCGGTGCATGTCCCACACCCAGGCATCCTTGAGCTCGACCTCGAACCAGGTGCGGGCGCCGGCGTGACGGGTATCGACCTTGACTTCGTTGGCGAGGTAGAAGCGCCGCTCGGTCTCGACGACGTATTTGAACATCGGGAGCACGTCCCGATACTCCTTGTAGAGCTGGAGCTCCATCTCGGCCTCATACTTCTCGAGGTCCTCGACGCTCATCACTCCCCCTCGCCTCGACGTCTTCCGGTCCCCAGCAGTTTCGCGCTTCGGGAGGCTCCCGAACAACCTCTCGGTGGAATCCGGTCACCCCGTAGAACGAGCGCCGGTGGATCTCGCACGGCCCCAGGCGGTTCAGCGCCGCCCAGTGCTGTCTGGTCCCGTAGCCCACATTTGTCCGAAACCCATATCCGGGAAAGCGGCGGTGATAGCGACGCATGGCGGCGTCCCTGTAGACCTTGGCGACGATCGAGGCGGCAGCCACCGAGCAGGACACGACATCGGCCTTCTTGACCCCCAGAGAGGGGTAGGGCAGGCGCCTCAGCCGGAAGCAATCCAAGAGCGCGTAGTCGGGAGTCTTATCGAGTCCCGCCAGCGCGCGCCTCAGCGCCTCGAGGTTGCAACGCTGGAGCCCGCGACGGTCGATACGCCCGGGCGAAACCCGCACGATGGAGACGGCCAGCGCTTCGGCTCGGATGCGCTCGGCTAGCTCGGTCCGCGCACGCGGCGTGCAGAGCTTGGAATCTCGCACGCCCTCGATCCGCACCCCTGCCGGGAGTATCACCGCAGCCGCCACGAGGGGGCCGGCCAGCGCTCCTCGTCCGACTTCGTCCGCGCCCGCCACAAGGCCGAAACCGGCTGCCTCCAGCCTCTGCTCCAACATCCCCGTGGCATCGGCCGACATGTGGCAGTCGGGCTTTCTAGAGACCGCCGAAATGGGATGGCGGCCACAACACGACGAACGCCCTGCCGACGACGTCGGAGGTCTTGATGGGCCCGATAAACCTGGAGTCCTGTGAATTCGAGCGGTTGTCACCCATGACAAAGAGGTGGCCCTTGGGCACCAGACAACCGTTGCCGGAACGCTTCATGCGGATCGGGCAGCTCTGCGAGGTGATGGAAGTGCTGGCCTTGTCGCGGCTCCCTTTGATGTAGGGCTCGACGGTGACTTCTCCATTTACGGACAACTGGCGCGGCTTTCCTGCGTAGCGCACGACATCGCCCTCGAGGGCCACTACCCTCTTGATGTAGTCGTTCTCGCTCCCAGTCGGGAGCCCCAACAACTCACGCAGGAAGTTGCGAGCATCCTCGTACCAGGGGAGGTCGGGAAGATCGGGAATGACCGCGCGGCGAGCAAAGACGATGACCTGGGAACGTTCCACCTCGCCCAGCCGGTAGCCGACCTTCTCGACCAGGACGCGGTCGCCCACCTTGAGCGTCGGAAGCATCGAGCCGGAGGGGATGAAGAAAGCCTGGACCAAAAAGGTCTTGATGATCACTGCGATCAGAAACGCGAACAGCACCAATAGCGGCAGCTCGAGGATCTGGGCAATCACACTCCGGCCACCCTCCGGAGGCTGGTCGCGAGGGTCGAGGGCATCCGGACCCCGCCCGGGGGGCGGCGCGCTCCGAGGCGGCTCCGTACGTGATCGCATGTGGTTTAAGAGCTTAGTGCTCCGCACCGGAAATACGGTGCGCACCGAGAGCGTCCCTGCGCCTCGATTGAATCCCAATTCCGACCTCGGCGGAGCCGTTCACCAAGGGCGCGAGGAGCGCTGCGTACCTGGAAGGTACGTGAGCGACAGATTGAAGCCCAATTCCGACCTCGGCAGATAAGAATCCCAATTCTGACCTCGGCGGAGCCGTGCCTTGTAACGCCGCGTCCGACCTCGGCGGAGCCGTGCCTTGTAACGCCGCGAGCGGGGATGCAGGGGCGCTCAAATGCCATCGTGTTCCCGGGGAGGTGCACTTAAGCCTGTCGGCGCTCTTTGACCTTGGCTTTCTTGCCCACGCGCTGCCGGAGGTAGTAAAGCTTGGCTCGCCGCACGTCTCCGTGGGCTGCGATGTCAATCTTGGCGATCATCGGCGAGTGCACCGGGAAGGTGCGCTCGACCCCGACTCCGAACGAAACCTTGCGTACCGTGAAGGTCTCTGAAAGCCTGCTGCCCCGGCGGCGGATGACGATCCCCTCGAAGATCTGGACCCGTTCCCGCTCCCCCTCCACCACGCGGACGTGCACCTTGATGCGGTCCCCGGCTCGGAAATCGGCCAGGTCCGTACGCAGGTAAGGCCGCTCGACCACGTCGGTCGGATTCATCTCCACTCCCTGTTTGTCAGTTGCTCGGTTTGTCAGTGCTCGGTTTGTCAGTTGCTCGGTTTGCCGAGTTGTTGCGAAGCCGCCTAGGGAGCGACCCATCTGGTAGCCCGGACGGGATTCGAACCCGTGATCTCCGCCTTGAGAGGGCGGCGTCCTAAGCCAGACTAGACTACCGGGCCAAGCCTTGGTCCCGCCATGATCTGAGGCGCAACCTCGTTCTTCGCTGGGGCGCCTGGATTCGAACCAGGACTAACGGAACCAGAATCCGCCGGGCTGCCAGGTTACCCCACGCCCCACAGACGGCTCAGAGGATATCAGCACTCGGTGGCGGGGCGCTAGCCGACAAGCTCTGATGGGAGTTCCCTGCAAGCGTGGGTTGAACTCCCGGTAGACCTATCAGCCTACTTGGCCTGCTGTCAGGCTATTGATTCGCTGGAGCGTACGGCCGCGGCCGAGGATCTCAAGCGACTCGAACAGGGGCGGAGACACGAGGGTCCCCGTGACCGCCGCCCGGATGGGCTGGAACGCCTGCTTGGGCTTGAGAGCGCGCTCGGACGCCAGCTCTCTCAAACGGTCCTCGATTGCTTGGGCGGTCCACTCGGGAAGGTTCTCTAGTGCCTCCAGCACCGCCTTCAGATAGTCGCCCTGTCCAGCGAGCACCTTGAGGGCTTTCTCATCCGGTGCGACCTCCTGGAACAGGAATCTCACCATCGGAGGCGCCTCGTCCAGGCGCCGCAGGCGTTCGACCAGCAACGGCGCCACCGCCTCGAGGACGGTCACCTCTGCGTCGATTCCGGCCGCCGCACAAATCGGCATCAGCTCGCGGGCAAGCTCGCCGGGTTCGGTTTGCTTGATGTAATGAAGATTCAGCCACTCGAGTTTGTTCTCGTCGAAGGCGGCCGGATTGCGGCCGACGCGCTCCAGAGAGAAGCGGTCGACCAGCTCTTCGAGCGAGAAGATGTTCGTGCGGTCGTCGTAGGACCATCCCAACAGCGCCAGATAGTTGACCATCGCCTGAGAGAGAAAACCCCGCTCCCGGTAGGAGCGCACCGCGACATCTCCCCAGCGCTTGGACAACGGCCGGCCGCGCTCGTCGACCAACAGCGGCAGATGCGCAAACACCGGAACGTCGGTGGCTCCCATCGCCTCGCGCAGCAGGATCTGACGGGGGGTGGCGGGGATGAGGTCCTCTCCTCTAATGATGTGCGTGATGTTCATGAGCAGGTCGTCGAGCCCCGCCGCCAGCAGATAGGTCGGCGAACCGTCCGAGCGCTGGATGACGAAGTCCCCGATCTGCTCGGTCCCTGTCTCGACGCGGCCTCGCACGACATCGTCGAAGGAGATCGTGCGGCCATCGGGCACTTTGAAGCGCACCGCTGAGGGCCGGCCCGAGCGCTGGAGCTCGGAGCGCTCGAGCTCGGAGAGCTTGCGGCAGTGGCCGTCGTAACCCTGGGCTCCCCCTTTCCGGGCGCGCCGTGCGGCCACCTCATCGGCGGTGCAATAGCAGCGATAGGCGTGGCCGCTCTCCATCAGGGAGAGGGTCGCGGCGCGATAGCCCTCGAACCGCTCGCTCTGCCGGTAGGGTCCGAACTCGCCGCCTGGACCCGGCCCCTCGTCCCATGAGAGACCCAGCCAGCGCAGGTCCTCCAGCGCGCCCTCGAAACCTTCCTGGGTGGCGCGCTTCGCGTCGGTGTCCTCGACCCTCAATACGAACACGCCGCCCTGCTGGCGGGCGAACAGCCAGCTGTAGAGCGCGGTGCGAGCGTTTCCGACGTGAATGTAGCCGGAGGGGGCCGGCGCGATGCGCGTGCGAACCGTCATGCCTCAGACGCTAGCAGCGGAGGGGCAGTGATCAGACGATGCGGCGGTCGGCGGCCCAGCGCGTCAGCTCGTGGCGGCTCGAGAGCTGCAGCTTTCGCAGCACCGCCCCGACGTGCGACTCAACCGTCTTGACGGAGATGTGGAGACGAGAGGCGACCTCCTTGTAGGAATAGCCACGTGCGATAAACCGCATCACTTCCCGCTCGCGCGGCGATAGCTGGTCGAGCTCCGAGTCGACCGGTTCGGCGACAAGCGCGAAGGCGTCCAGCACGAACCCGGCGAGACGGGGCGAAAAGACCGCGTCGCCCTCGTGGACCCGCCGCACGGCGGCAGCCAGATCGGCAGGCGAGATCGTCTTAGTGACGTAGCCGCGCGCGCCTGCACGGATCACTGCAATCACATCCTCGGCGGCGTCCGAGACCGAGAGGGCAAGGAAGCGGGTTGTGGGTGCGCGGCGCAGAGTCTCCCTGATGATGTGCTCGCCCCCACCGCCGGGCATGTGCACGTCCACCAGCACAACGTCTGGCTTGAGAGCCGCGATGTCCTCTGCTGCCGCGTCGACATCGTAGGCCTCGCCGAGGATGTCGAAGGCAGCGTCGAGCTCACTGCGTACTCCGGACAAGAAGAGGCGGTGGTCGTCGACGAGATAGACCGAAATTGGAGTCAATCCGTACGTGCGATCTGCAGCTTCACCTCGGTACCTTTCCCGGGCTCGCTGATGATCTCGGCCCGACCCCCATGGCGCTCCATGCGCGACCTGATCGACTCGGCGATTCCGCCGCGCTGTTCGGGCACCAGACGCGGATCGAATCCGCAGCCTTTGTCGCGCACGTATGCAGTCGCCGTACTCTCCTCGACCTCGATGAACGCCGAGACCGACTCCGCACCCGAGTGCTTGGCCGAGTTGAGGGTGGCCTCGGTCATCGCATCGAGGAGGGTGGCAATGGACTCGTCGATCTCGGCGTCACCGACCACAACGGTCTCGACCGCAATTCGGTGCTGCGACTCGACTCTGCTTGCCATCGCCTCCACCGCGGCGCTCAGGAGGTCTAGGTCGGGCCTCGGCGCACCGAACAGCCACGCACGCAACTCGCGCTCCTGCACGCGCGCGAGGCCGACCATCTCCGAAGCATCCGTCGTTCGCTGGATTAGGGCGAGGGTCTGTAGCACCGAGTCATGGAGGTGAGCGGCCATGTCAGAGCGTTCCTCGGTGCGGATACGCTCACGACGTTCGTCCGCTAGCTGCTGTGCGAGGCGGTAGAGCCACGGGCCGAAGATCAAGGTCAGGCCGAGGACGGCGACTACCAGGGGCAGTGCGCCGGCGGGGCCGGCCGAGTAGCCGCTTTGCAAGACGAGCAACATTCCGGATAAGACGAACAAGCCGCCGGTTGCGAGACGCAAGACCGGCTGCACGGCGAAGACGGCTGCGAGCGGGTCGAGTTGAGCGTGCGCCTCCGAACGTTCGCTCCGTACCCAGATGACGGATGCTCCGAACGCAGCCAGCGCCAGCGGCCATCCCACCGCGTCGCCCACCCACAGGCCTACCGCGCGCGCCGCCAGCAAGATGCCGGCGACGATCGAGCTCACCGCAATCACCTGGCGAAGCTGACCGTCCGTCGTTCGCAGGCGAGCTTGGGGAGCCGCCGAAGGCCCACTGCTCAGAGCCCACGCCAGCGCATAGAGGATGAAGCCCAGACCTGAGGCGAGACACAGCACGATGAGCGCAACACGAATGATCGTCGGCTCGATTCCGGTGCGCTCGCCCACTCCCCCTGCAACTCCGACTACGACACGGTTCGAGGCACTGCGCCTCAGGCTTAAACGGGAGGCCATGTCGTTGAAAAAGGGGGCTGCGGCGCGTGCGATTGGCTTCTCCTCCAGAGCGACGGTTCATCTCGAATGGTGGCACATCGAGAGTCCCCTAGACCAGACGGGTCGACCCCCAGCTTGGGTGACTTCGATCAGGGGTAATTGGGGGTGATCCCCAATGGCCCCGGCTGGGAGACCGAGCGATGCTGGGACCGTGACGCCAAGAGGACAGGGCTAATGACTGACGACCCCGTGGGGGGAGCAGTTCGTGGGGATGACGAGCCCGGGACGGCCGAGCCTCAGCCGGTGACCGTCTACCGGCTGGAGCGACGCCGCACCGAGCGCATCCTGGGAGGAGTGGCCTCCGGCCTGGCCGATCATTTTGGCCTCGACCCCGTCCTCTTTCGCATCGGCTTCGTTCTACTGACCCTATTTGGGGGGTCGGGTGTGCTCCTCTATGTCCTCGGCTGGCTCTTTGTCCCCGAGGAGGGATCAGACGAGTCGGCGGTTGTGGTGGCCACCCGGGACATCGGCGTCCGCAAACTGGCCGCCCTGGCGCTGTTCGCCGTCGCATTGCTGATTCTCGCAGGGCCGGTCTGGATGCCGTTGGTTCAGGCCGGTTACCTCGACGCCTCGTTGCTGTGGTCCTTGGTGCTCGTAGCCGTCGGTTTTCTGTTGTTGCGGGGCGACCGGCCGCCGCGCTCAACCGCCGCGCCTCCGGCCTCGCCCCCAGTGTCGCCGCCCAGCACGGACCTCGCGAAGCGCACCACCACGGCCCGGCTGCCGCTGCGACCTCGCTTGAGGGCGTCACGCGTTCGCCGAAAGCGCTCGCCCCTCGGCTGGATCGTGGTGGGGGCCATGTTGCTGGCGGTCGGAGGCGGCGCGCTGCTCGATAGCCTCGGCCTCGTGGAGATGGGAGCCAGAGGGCTCCTGGGGGCGGCTGTGGGGGTGATCGGTGCAGGCCTGATCGCAGGGGCATTCTGGGGCCGCGCCCGCTGGCTGATACCCGTGGGGATACTTCTGATGCCTGCGCTCATCTTCACGAGCGTGATCGAGGTCCCTCTTCGGGGTTCGATCGGCGGCCAGTACGAATATCCGTCGAGCCCTGCGGAGCTCCGCTCAGGCTACCGGGTCCTGGCCGGCGATCTGTATCTGGACATGACGAATTTCGACTTCAACGAGGGCGAAAGCATCACGGTCCCCGTGGAGATGGTGGCCGGACAGCTGCGCGTCTCCGCCCCGCGAGGAGTCGCCGTCGACATTAATGCGCGCATCGGGGCTGGGTACTCGGAATACAGGGGGCGCAGGGAGCAAGGTTTCGAGCTGAGATTGAATGACTCCCTCGGACGGGACGATCTGACGCGACGATTGGTTCTGGAGGTGGACGCGGCTGTTGGCTCAGTGTCCGTAAACCGCCACCGTCTCGTGAAGGACCTGCGCGCGGCGGCAGAAGCCAAGCGCAAAAAGAAGAATCAGGAGAACAACGAGAAGGAGCAATCTCAATCCGCCACCAAGCCCGGCCAGAAGCGCGAGCAAGGAGCCGAGTGATGGAGCGACACCGAATGGATCCCTGGTCGCTGGCGTTCGGGATCGCCTTCATTGTCGCGGGCATCAGCCTATCGGTGGTCGACCTCGATTTCTCGCACTTGCGCCCGCAGCAGTGGTGGCCGTTCCCGGTGGTATTTGTGGGACTGCTACTGCTGTTGGTGGCGCTCAAACGCACGCGCGCCCACGACGACGCGGAAAGCACCTCGTAGGTTCAGCCGGCCCGGCATACGTAGGTGCGATCGATTTGATCCAGTCTCGTCACGCCCAGAAGGGCCATGGCGTTGAGGACCTCGTCTCGGAGAATTTCGAACACCCGGACCACACCGGCTTCGCCGGCGACAGCAAGCCCCCATAAGTAGGGGCGTCCGACGAACACCGCCCG
>JACDAL010000179.1 GCA_013695465.1 Actinomycetota bacterium
CGAAGGCAAAGAGCCGCCCGCGGAGTTCTCGCGGCCCGAAGTAGCGCGCATCTTGATCGAAGCCGAACGCAACCGCGCTTAAGGGGGTTTCAAGTGGGTCTGCTGGACAAGATCAAGAAGAAGGCGATGGATCTGTCTCAGCCTTCTCAGCCCTCTGAGAAGGAACGAGCGGTTCCCCAGACGGCGGCGCGAGGAAGAGTCATGGTCATCGGCCTCGATTGTGCTCCACCGCGTCACATCTTCAATGAGTACGCAGATGACATTCCCAACCTCACGAAGCTGCGGGAGAATGGGTTGTGGGGCCCGCTCGAGTCCATCACTCCGCCTATCACCGTGCCCGCGTGGATGTGCATGATGACGTCGAAGGATCCCGGCACGCTGGGGATTTACGGGTTCAGAAATCGCAAGGACCACACCTACGATGGACTCTCGTTTGCGACCTCGTGGGCGGTCAAGGAACGCACCGTGTGGGATATCTTGTCCGACGCCGGCAAGGATTCCATCGTCATGTCGGTACCGCCCTCGTACCCACCGAAGCCCTTGCGCGGAATTCAGATCGGTTGCTTCCTCACCCCCAACGACAATGCGGAGTACACCTATCCGAAGGAGATCAAAGCCGAGCTCAAAGAGAACGTCGGCGAGTACATCTTCGACGTTCGCAATTTCCGTACCGACAATACGCAGTACATCCTCGACGAGTCTTACCGGATGACCGAACAGAAGTTCAAGGCAGCGGACTACTTACTGTCGCACAAGCCGTGGGACTTCTTCATGGTGGTCGAGATGGGCCCCGACCGACTCAACCACGGCATTTGGTCCTATATAGACCCACAGCATCCCCGGCACAAGCCGAACAATCCCTATCAAGAGTCACTGCGTGACTACTATCGCTTTCTTGATGGAAAGATCGGCGAGTTGCTCCGCCATGCGGACGACGACACGACAGTGCTTGTGGTCTCAGACCACGGGGCCAAGGCGATGGTAGGCGGCGTGTGCTTCAACGAATGGCTGAGGAGCGAGGGATATCTCTCGTTCACGGGTGAGATTCCCGAGGGACTTACTCCTGTCGACAAGCTCGACATCGACTGGTCGAAGACGACTGCGTGGGGTGACGGTGGGTACTACGGGCGTCTGTTCCTGAACGTCGAAGGGCGCGAGCCGGACGGGATCGTGCCTGCCAACCGCTACGAGCAGACGCGGGACGAGCTGATCAGGAAGATCGAGTCGATGGTGGACCATGACGGAAACCCCATGGAAAACAGGGCGTTGAAGCCTGAAGAGATATATCAGCAGAACAACGGCGTGGCTCCGGATCTCATCGTGATCTTCGGCGAGTTGAAGTGGCGTTCAGTCGGGTCGTTGGGTCACGGATCGATCTACACGTTCGAGAACGACACCGGCCCCGACGAGGCAAACCACGCCGAGCAGGGCATCTTCATCATGAACAACGCTCCCGGCCAGGAAACGGGGCCGAAGGAGGGTCTGCATTTGTGGGACGTCCATTCGACGATCCTCGACTTGTTCGGTCTCGAGCCCGCCCCAGGCGCTCTCGGGACCTCTGTGCTTAAGAAATGACCCAGGCCCTCGATCGTCCGAGGGAGAGAGGAACAACGACATGAGGCAAGCGAACCGCGAGCGCGGATGCGTCATTTGGTTCACCGGGCTGTCGGGATCGGGGAAGACTACGATCGCGCAGATCGTGGAACACAAGCTGCTCGACGGCGACGTGCCGATCGAAATCCTCGACGGCGACGTCGTGCGGGAGAACCTGTCCAAGGGCCTTGGCTTCTCCAAAGAGGATCGCGACATCAACATCCGCCGGATTGCATTCGTGGCTCACCTTCTGCAGCGCAATGGGGCGTTCGTGATAACTGCTGCGATCTCTCCCTATCGCTCGATCCGCAACGAGGCGCGCGGGATGATCAAGGAGTTTGTCGAGGTCTATGCTGAAGCGCCGCTGGAGGTTTGCGAGGAGCGCGATGTAAAGGGTCTGTACGCGAAGGCGCGTGCCGGCGAGATAAAGGGTTTCACGGGTATCGATGACCCCTATGAGGCTCCGAGCGCTGCCGAAGTGACGTGCAACACCGCGCAGGAATCCCCCGAGGAGTCGGCGCAGAAGGTGATCGACAAGCTCGTTGAGCTGAAGTACCTGGAGGCCTGAGCGCGTGATCGATCTTCACGCTCATACAACAGTCTCCGATGGAGGCGATTCCCCGACCGAGCTGGTTGAAAAGGCAGCGCGAGCAGGTCTCGAGGCGATCGCCGTGACCGATCACGACAACGACGCGGGCTGCGACGAAGCAGTCGAGGCAGGTCGGCGCGCGGGCATCGAGGTCGTGCGCGGAGTTGAGATCTCATGCGACGTCGAGGATCTCTCGTCACGCGGCTACCACCCCTCCGACCGCCCCACCATGCACCTCCTCGGTTACTTCATCCCAGAGCTTGACAATCCCCTGTCCGAAGCGCTGGCCGAACTCCAGTACCACAGGGCCAATCGCAACGTACTGATCGTGGAGCGAATCAACGAGCTGGGGATACCGATGACGTTCCAGGAGGTCGAGCAAGAGGCCGGCGGCCCCGGCTCCCAGATAGGGCGCCCCCACTTCGCCGCGGTGCTTGTCCGCCATGGGGCGGTTCCCGATTACCAGACTGCCTTCGACGAGTACCTCGCTAAGGGCGCCAAGGCCTACCTCAGTCGCAAGCTCTACCGGCCGTCAGACGCGATCAAGCTGATGCTGGACGCCGGAGTCGTGCCGGTCTTCGCCCACCCCTTCACTCTCAATCTGGAAGCCGACGAGCTGGCGCGTTTCACCGACGAGCTGACCGCGGCCGGCATCAAGGGGATCGAGGGGTACCACGGCGACTGGAGCGAAGAGGAGCAGGCGGCGCTGCGGGCGCTGGGACAGGAGCGCGGCTTGGTGGTGTCTGGAGGAAGCGACTATCACGGTCGTATGCGCCCGGACCGAGCGATGCCCGGAGGAAAGCGCGGCGTTCTGGCACCCGCCGAGGCGCTCGAAGCTCTTCGCCGAGTGGCGGGCGAGCTGCGGCAAGCCGCCTGAGCACAGTGTTCATCAGCAGAGCGACGCGCCACGACCTCTCAGACATCGAGGAGCTGCTCCGGCGCCACGACTGGAAGGTGTCGGATCTAAAGGCCGGCACCTTCTTCTTTGCACGCGAAGGAGCGGTGCTCGGCTGCATCCGCTTCATCGAGGTGGCGCCGCAGGCGGTCATCGTGCAAGACATGCTGGTCGCGTCGGAGAGACGGCGACAGGGAGTTGGCGAGCAGCTGATGAGAGCGGCGATGAACAGCCGCGGCGGCACGCTCTATCTGCGTTGCTACGAGGATCTCGTTCCCTACTACGAGCGCTTCGAGTTTGCTGTGGCCGAGCACGACGATCTTCCCGAACCGGTCACAGCCTTCTTCAACGACGCCGGCCCCCTCGAAGGCCAGACCCACTACCTGAAGGCCCGCTGAGCAAGCTTTCTATGCACGCTCAGCCCCGCTCAGCGGGGTCGGCTCTGCACTGAACTCGATTATCTTGGCAGCCCCCGGCGACATGAGGCTCCGTGTGTTCCTTCTCGTTTCGAAAGCGGCGACCGCAATCGATGCAGTTGAACCCATCGAACTCGGGCGGCTCGCCCAGCTGTAGTGCCAACAGAACCTCCACCGGAGTGCGGGTCCAGCGGCGAAGTGGCGCAGGTCTCTGCCGCCATAGAACAGCCCGCTCAGGAACGCATCTGAGGCGATCTCTCTGGCCCTGCGGGAGAGATGGGCCCGACCCCTTGGAACTTGCACACCTCGTCCTCTCTCACTTCGTTCCAGCCCCTGGTTGCGATCTCGTGTGAGACCAGCATTGCAGGGCACTGTGACACTTCAAGGGGTCCAAACTGACCCGCGAAGTGCATTTCTCAAATTTCTTTGGGAATCTCTCCGGAAGTGTCGGGGTCAGGATGTTGGTGCGGGAATACGTTTCCGCTATCGGGTTTGCGTCCAGGTTCCATCCAGCCGCTTACCGCGAATCAAGATGATCACAGGGGATGTTTGATTAACCCTCTGTTCGGGGCGCGGTCCACGCAGGTGCGGACTACATCCGTGGGTGTCCCGCAAGGACCATCCCCGCTAGTGTGGAAGAAGGTGTTTGCGTACCATGCGTACGCCGTGACACCCTCACCGAGAAAGGATTTCGGAAACGCCACCGACACCGACCACTTGTTCGGCCGCCACACGTCTGCGTAACCGACTCGCACAACGCTCGGATATCGATCCATTCGTGCGAGTAATTTGTTCTTGCGGACATCGATGGTGAGCCGGCGCTCAGGCCTCTTGTCCCCGTCGGTGTTCAAGAACACATTGATGAAGGTCGGATTCCCTTGCAAGTGTCGCGCGTACCAGCGCCTGCGACTAGATAGCCGGTGCCTGATTAAGCTGCGCTCTCCCCCCAGCCGGTGTCCGTAGACGATCCTCCTGATGTCAAGACGACCGGGACCATCGTTGCGTCATGAGCTGGAATTTAAGCTCGAGCAATGATCTATTCGACGTGAGCATCGGAGAGCGGGTCTGAAGTAGAAAAGATCGTGGCTGGTCAGGCGCAGTTGGGCCAGCGGTCGTCCTCGCCCATCGCCAGCAGCCGTGCTGTGGTGCGGGTCTGGGCCTCCGGGTCCCATATCGACCCGTATCCGTATTCCGACCACGTCTTCTCGTCGAACTGGAACAGCCCGTAGTAGCCGGCAGAGCTGTAGGCGTTGGGGTCGAGATCAGACTCGCACCACGCCAGCGAGCGCAGGTAGTCGCCGTCGACTCCGAACTCTGCGGCCGCCGAGCTGATCGCATCCTCGATCGGGTCGGAGGGTGGACGGGGCTGAGGCCTGCGATTCGGTGAGGACCGGCGCGGTCCCGACTCGTTGCGAGCCTTGCGAGAGGCGGTTTCAGGCGGAGAAGGGGGCCCGGGCTCGGGCCGGGATTCAGGCGCGACGAAAGCGCTCTGTAGCGAGACGACACCCTGCATTGCAGCGCCGGGTGCCTCCTCCACCTGCGTCACCGCTCCGCCACCGGCCGCAATCAGCGATGTGATCCACGCAGCCAGGCCAAGCCGCGCTCGTCGTCGGCTTCGGCGCGCTCGCGCGCCGAATATGAGGTTTTTTTCTTGCACAGTTTGCCTCCCAGCCGCCTCGAGTGGACGGCGTCGGGGGACCCCAGAGGAAGTGTGGAAAGAGTTGGGCCCCGATCGAAGGGGCGCTGCCTGCTGAGGCCCCGCCCAGGCACCCTACCGAGAAGCGGCACTAGAGGCAAATCGCTCCGTCGAATGGGGGCCGAACCTGCCGAGCGACCTCTCACTTCTCGAGGCAGGGAAGCTACTAGACTGGAGTCCGTCGAGCGTGCAACTCTGGAGGCCGTGTGCCGGGCGATCCCTATGTCGAACCCCATCTCTCATCGGCCGCGCTCCTCACCATTGACACGCAAAACGACTTCGCTGAGGGCCCTTACACGATTGCGGGGACCGCTGCGGCCGCCTCCTCCATTGCAGGCCTGGCGCGAGGCTGGCGCGCAGCCAGCCTCCCGATCGTGCACATCGTCCGTTTCTACCGGGACGATGGCTCGAACGTCGATGCCTGCAGGCGCTCTCTCATCCAGAGCGGGATGCGGCTGGTCAGTCCCGGCTCCAGCGGCTCACAACTGGTTTCAGGGATTACCCCGGAAGGAGCAGACGACCTCGACTGCGAGCTCCTGCTTCGGGGAGAGATACAGCGCCTCGGCCCCCACGAAGCCGTCATCTACAAGCCTCGCTGGAGTGCATTCTTCAGCACGCCCCTCGACCCCTATCTTTTGGCTGCGGGCATCTCGACGCTGGTCGTTACGGGCTGCAACTACGCCAACTGCCCGCGGGCAACGATCTACGACGCAAGCTGCCGCGACTACAGGCTCATCGTCGTGCGCGATGCGATCTCTGGCATCCAAGGTCGCGATGTGACCCAGCTCGAAGGCATCGGTGCCGTGGTGGCGAGCTCCGAAGAGTTGTTGGCCGCTCTGCCGAGCCTCAAAGCGGGAGCGAGGTTGTGACTACACTGCTGCCCCGGCCATCCTCGGAATCGGCGCCGGATGATCTCGCCGTCCTGGAGTCGATCCAGCGCCGCGTCTTGTGGCTCGCCACCTTCATGGTGCACCACGCCAACAAGGTCAGAGAGAACCCCGATCCCATCAAGGTGGGCGGCCACCAGGCGTCGTCGGCGTCTGTCGTGAGCATCCTCACCGCGCTCTACTTCGACTTCCTGCGGGCCGGCGATCGAGTGGCGATCAAGCCCCACGCCTCGCCCGCGTTTCACGCCTGCCAGTACCTTCTCGGAGCCCTTGATAAGGAATACCTCACGACCTTGCGGTCGTGGCACGGCCTACAGGCCTACCCGAGCCGCACCAAGGACCCCGACCCCGTCGACTTCTCGACCGGGTCCGTGGGGCTCGGGTGCGTCGCCCCCAACTACGCGGCGCTGACCGAACGCTACATTGCCTCCCACTTCGGCCGGTCGGGCGCCCGCCCTCGCTTCATCTCGGTGCTGGGCGATGCCGAGCTCGACGAGGGCTCGGTGTGGGAGACGGTCGCTGAGCCCGTGCTCGAGGGAGTCGACAACCTCATCTGGATCGTCGACCTGAACCGGCAGAGCCTCGACCGGGTCGTGCCGGGGATCCGAGTGGAGCGGCTGCGGGCGATGTTCGCCGCCAACGGCTGGGCCGTGATCGATGCGAAGTACGGGCGCAGGCTGGAGGCGGCTTGCCGGAGGCCTTCAGGAGAGCTTCTACGCCGGCGTATCGACGACCTTCCCAACGACGAGTACCAGCGGCTCCTGCGGGTTCCCGAACACGAGCTGGCTCAGAGGCTGGCGGCATCGGACGAAGAATTGAGGGAGTTCGCCGCCGCCTTCGAGCCGTCGGAGCTGGCCCGCGTGGTCTCGGACCTCGGAGGACACGACCTCGCGGTCCTGAGGGCGGCGCTGGGCGCCGCCGACGAAGCAAATAAGCCCGCAGTGATCTTCGCCTACACGATCAAGGGCTGGTGGCTGCCTATTGCCGGAGACCCCCTGAACCACTCGGCCCTGTTGAGCACCGAGCAGATAACTCAGCTTTCCTCGGACCTCGGCGTCCCGGACGGAAAGCAGCTCGAGCGCTTCGAGGAGGGTTCGCAAGAGGCCGAGCTGTGCCGCAGCTCCGCCGAGCGTCTCGGCCTCGGAGACCCCTCGCGGGCCCGGCTTCCAACGGCGGTCGAGATTCCCTCAGATCTCGAGGGCGACTATCCCGGCTCGATCTCGACCCAGCGCGCCTTCTCTTTGGCCATCTCCGATCTGGCACGCTCGCACGCGGGCGTGGCCGACCGGGTCGTCACCGCCAGCCCCGACGTCGCCACCTCGACCAACCTCGGCGGCTGGATCAACCGGCGCGGCATCTTCGCCGCCGCCGACAGGCCCGATGTCTTCTCCGACGCAGGCCCCCGCCTGCTCCAGTGGAACGAGCGGCGCACAGGGCAGCACGTCGAGCTGGGTATCTCCGAGAACAACCTGTTCCTGTTGTTGGGTGCACTGGGGCTGTCCGAGGAGCTCTTCTCCGAGTTGCTATTTCCCATCGGGACCCTCTACGACCCGTTCGTGTGCCGGGGCCTGGACGCGCTCATCTATGGGCTCTACTCGGGCGCTAGGTTCGTGGTCGTCGCTACTCCCTCGGGCGTCTCTCTCAACCCCGAAGGGGGCGCCCATCAAAGCGTCATCACTCCCTCGATCGGCCTCGAGCTGCCCCAGCTCACCTATTGGGAGCCGGCCTTTGCGCGAGAAACGGAATGGGTATTGCTCGAGGCGCTGCGTGCGGTGGCGGACCGCTCCGACGGCGGCTCGTCCTACCTGCGGCTGTCGACCCGGCCGGTGGATCAGAGCTTGCTGCCGGTTGCTCGCGACGACGAGCGCGAGGCGCTGCGCGTGGCGGTTCTCTCGGGAGCTCACCGTGTCTTTGGGGAGCAGGGGAGCGCGGTCACGATAGCGGCCTGCGGGGTCATGGTCGCAGAAGCGATCACGGCAGCGCGCCAACTCTCGGAAGATGACGTCGCCGTCGACGTCATCAGCGTCACTTCGCCCGGCCGCCTCTACCGCGGCTACCAAGAGGCCCAAGGAGCCGGGCTCGAAGAGGTCTCTAGGGGCGGGTTGGCTCAGCCGTGGTCGCATCCCGCCTTCGAAGGATCCGACTCGCCCGTCGTCACGGTCATCGACGGCCATCCCCACACGCTTGCCTGGCTTCCGGGCGCTCTCGGAAGGCGGGGCGCGCCCCTCGGGGTCACGGGGTTCGGCCGCTCCGGTACCAGTGCCGAGCTCTACCGGGAGTTCGCCATCGACGCGGAGGCGATCGTCACCGCCGCGGTCTCGGTCCTTGACCGCTGAGTCCTCGCCCGAAGGGTGGCAACAGCGTTCCGCGTGCGTCTGCCCACGGAATCCTAGTGGGTAGGCGCGGACCGCGGACATTTGTCACACGAGGTGCCCGAGGGGTCCGGCGCGGGAGTCTTCACAACCCGGGGAGGTCGGCCCTGGTGACGGCGTAGAGCCGGTAGTCGACCCGGCCCCCATCGCCCGGCATGAAGTCCCTCATCGTGCCCTCGAAGACGTAGCCGGCCTTCTCCAGGCAGCGTCTCATGGCGTGGTTCGAGTCTGCGGTCGAGGCCTGCACGCGCTCGGCCCCCTCCTGCTCCAAGAGGTGGCGAGTCAACAGGGCCACGGCTTCGGTGCCGATGCCCCGGCCGCGCATTGAGGCGCGATAGAGGCCTATTCCGATCTCCACCACCCCCGGGGGATAGGTGCCACGTCCCCGCCTGGCATCCATCTCCCCGACTAGTTCGCCCTCGGCTTCGATCGCGAGATCGAGCCGGTTCTCATTCCAGTGACCGGAGCGGGCCAAGCGATCGAGAAGACTGTCGCGCTCGGGCTCGGGTCCAACCATCCCCGGCGTGACCGCCCGTCCTGCTATGACATCGTCCAGTTCCTGCGGCTGGAATGCCCGCAGCTGAACGGGGCCGGATCGAAGCAACAACCGGGCCGCTTATCCCAGCGCAATCGTGCGCCGTGCCACGCCCGCTCTAGGGTGGCGGGCCTCTATCTCGACGGGGCTTCCCGGGGGGTGGCGGTCGGAGTCGTGCCGCAAAGTGCCTGTGGGCACCTCGATCACCCACTGGGCCTTGGCCCGGTCGGACGGCTCGTCGGCATCGAGCCACGATGGAAAGCTGCGCTCCGTCACCCTGCCCCCGAGCTGACCGAGCTCGACCTTTGCTTCGCCCGTGAGCAGCCGAGCGTGCTTCTGACCCCCATCCCCGCCCAGGGTGAGCTCGACCTCGACTCCCGTGCACACTTTGCGCTCGTTCGCCTTGGCGGTAACGTTCGTGGGCAAGAAGCCCGAATTCCCGACCACCACCGTGATGCGGTAGGTGCTCGGGCCCAGCCGCTCGACCTCGACGCGCTGAAGCTCGAGTCGCGGCGAGATCAAGAGGTGGTAGACGGCGAATTCGGAATGAGGAGCGATCTCTTGCTCGAGGAACTCCGGGGGCGGGTTGACCCAGCAATAGAAGAGGTCCCACCCGCCGAGCTCGACGGGCCCTAGCTGTGGATGATCAATGGGATACCAGTCGATATAGCCGCGGCCCGATAGCTCTTCGTCGTTCCAGGCGAGCAGCTTCAAGTCGTCCTCGACGGAGTGCTCCTTGAACCACTCGATCAGGTGGAAATCGGTGATGCCGGCACGCCGCTGGGGACTCCAGAACTCGGTGGTCCACGAGAACACGCCCAGGTGCTCGTAAGTCCAGTCATCCGCGCCCCCCTTGATGGTCGATTTGGGGTCGTACTTGAAGTCGTGGAACACGGACGCGGATGGATATCCGGTTAGCGCCGTCGCCTTCTCTCCGATCAGCTTGTAGGCGACCAGGTCCTTGGTGGGGAAGTGGTCGTCGGGATGGCTCGAGTAGGGCCGCAGGTGGACGCCTGAGAAGGTGTGGTAGGTGATATGGGCGGTGATATTGGGCCTCGCCACCACCGCTTCAACCATGGCCCTGACCTCGGGCTCCGACGTCGGGTAAGGGCCGGCCCCCGACTGCTCGCTCTCGGGCGACCACTCCATCGGATAGTTGCGGTTGAGGTCGAGCCCCTCGACCGGCTCGGCGGGCCTCTCCGACACCCCGTCGTAGCCCTCGAGGGTGCCTTCGGAGATGATGCGGTAGAAGGTGCCGGCCTTGGCCGGCTCGTCGGGCTCCCGGCGAACCATCAGCCGGGGCTGTTCGGGGTGCGCCTTCCAAGCGCCGTTGGGGTCCTCCATACGCATCATGAGGATGCGTCCGTCACCGTCGACGTCCTCCTCATGCAGACCCTTGCGGCGATGAGAGAAGGGATAGGCCCGGACGCTCGATCTCACGAACCGAGGCCTGTCTGCGAGTGCCAGCTCTGCGCCGTCGGGGTTGAGGCGAGGGACGATGTAGAAGGCCCGGGTGTCGAGCACCGCAGTGACCCTAGGGTCGCGCTGGTGGCCGCTCAGGAGATGGTGGATGAGATGCAGGGTGGCGGTGCAGCCGGTGACCTCGGCGGCGTGGATGTTCGCATCGAGCCACAGCGCGGGCTTGTCCCGATCGGGTCCCGTGTCGAAGTTGGTGACCGTTGCAAGCCAGATGTCGCGTCCCTCATAGGATCTGCCGATGCTCTCCAGCCGCAGCAGCGTGGGATGGCTTTTCGCCCAGCCCTCGAGAATCGCACGGAGCTCGTTGTAGCGGAAGAAGCGGTTGAACGGCGGAGGCCCCTCCGCCGTCACGTCAGTGCTCCGCACCGGAGATACGGTCCGTACCGAGAGGCCATTGCACCTTCGTCGCTAGACGCGAGGAGCGCCGCGTACCTGGAGGGCGCGTGAGCGACGGATCGAATCCCAATTCCGACCTCGGCCGGATAAGAATCCCAATTCCGACCTCGGCGGATAAGAATCCCAATTCCGACCTCGGCGGAGCCGTGCCGTGCCGTGGACGCCGCGAGCGGGGATGCAGGGGGGTTCGAATGTGACCGTATTGACGGGGAGGTGTACCTAGGCCTGACGGCACGACCAGACGGCGAGTCTCCACAGCAGGCGGCTTCCCCGGCGCTTGAGATCCACGAGTCCGTCCGAGATCAAACGTGCCACTTTGTCCGATTCCAGAATCGAGCCGGGCAGCGGGAACTGGCGCTCGATCAGCTTCTTGACGTTTTCCGTTCCGAACAGTCGGCGGGCCGTCTCGAGGACCGTGCTCTCGTCCTGGATCGTGCCGGTCGGGAGGTAGAGACGGCCACCGGGCTTGAGACAGCTCTGGACGCCCTCCAGCATGGCGACCGGCAGCTCGGCCCCGGTCGGGCCTCCCCCTTTGCCGTCCGGGAACCACCCGGTCGCCAGCGCTATGGGGTCGGGAATGCCGGAGACGTCCCCGATGATGACGTCGGCCCTGATGTCTCTTACGGGCTCCAGCAGGTTCCCGACTCTGAACTCGGTCACGGCCGAAATCCCGAGGCGGCGAGCGTTCTCCCCCGCCGTTTTCACTGCTTCGGATGAGAGATCACAGCCATAGGACATGGCGGCCCTTAGCCGGGCCGCGACGAAGGCGAGGACGCCTGAGCCGCAGCCCACGTCCACGACCACGTCCCCCTCGTGTATCTCCATGGCTTCCGCCAGCGCGACGCTCGTGGAGGTCGGCTTGAAAACTCCGGGGGTCAGGGACACGGTGAAGGGACCGGTGCGGCCCTTCCACGTGTATTCGGTTGTCGCTTGCGGCTCGTTGCTCATCAGTCCCCCGTAGCTAGTGTTCTGAGACGATGATAGGCGGCCTGAAGGCCCTGCGCTAGCCGCCCCCCGCCCCTCGGTCCCCGGCGGTGGGATAAAATCATGCACAGTTCCCATTCCACTTACCCGAATCGGTGGTCGAACGGCCAACGGTTCCCATTTTGATACCGCCGCTTCGCTCCCCGTACCGCCCCCCGTCCCCCGCACCGTCGTCCGCCCCCCGCCTTCAGGCCCCGCGGTCCCTTCGGACTCAGCCAACTCTCCCCAAGGCCCAGGCGGACCCTGCCCATCGAGTAGTTTTCAACCTCGGCCCCCTTTCCAGCCCCCTCAGGAGTCCCAATGAGCGACAAAACACACCGCGTAACCCTGATTCCAGGCGACGGGACCGGCCCCGAGATCTCCGAGGCCACCCGGCGAGTGTTGGATGCCACCGGCGTGAGCTTCGACTGGGAGGTGCAGCACGCCGGCGTGGACGTCATGGACGAGTACGGCACTCCGCTTCCCGACCAGGTCCTGGACTCGATCCGTTCCAACAGAGTCGCCATCAAGGGTCCGATCACCACCCCCGTGGGCACCGGCTTCAGGAGTGTCAACGTGGCTCTGCGAAAAGAGCTCGATCTCTACATGTGCTTGCGGCCGTGCAAGTCCTATCCGGGCGTGAGATCACGCTACGAGAACATCGATCTCGTTGTCGTGCGCGAGAACCATGAAGACCTCTACGCAGGGATCGAGTTCGAGCAGGGCTCGGCCGAGGCGAGGAAGCTCATCGACTTCCTAGCCGACCTCGGCAGCCGCCGTATACGCGACGATTCCGGCATCTCGATCAAGCCCATATCGGTCACGGGTACGCGCAGGATCGTCTCGGCCGCGTTCGACTACGCCATCAAGCACGAGCGTTCCAAGGTCACCGCAGTGCACAAGGCGAACATCATGAAGTTCTCCGACGGGCTCTATCTGAAAACGGCACGCGAGGTCGCCGAGGAGTACTCCGACTCGGGCATCGAGTTCGAAGATCGCATCGTCGACAACATGTGCATGCAGCTCGTGCAGAAGCCTGAGCTCTACGATGTGCTCGTGCTCCCCAATTTATACGGGGACATCATCTCGGACCTCGGGGCGGGGCTGATCGGAGGGCTCGGGGTGGCGCCCGGAGGCAACATCGGTGACGAGGCCGCAGTGTTCGAGCCGACCCACGGCTCGGCCCCCAAGTACACGGGACAAAACAAGGTCAATCCCATGGCGATGATGCTCTCGGGAGTCCTGATGCTGCACCACCTCCAGGAGATGGAAGCGGCCGAGCGTCTGGAAGCGGCCATCGCAGCAGTAATCGAAGAAGGCAGCAGCGTCACTTACGACATGAAGCCCAACCGTGATGATCCGAGCGCAGTGGGTACCTCTGAAGTGGCGGACGCCGTCATCAGAAAGCTCGAGAGCAGTTAAGGCGGGCAATACTAAGGAGAGCTCAGAAAAGTGACCAAGGCTACAGTGGTAGGTGCAGGAAACGTCGGCTCCAATACCGCTCGCCGCATCGCGGAGAAGGATGTCGCCGACGAAGTCGTGATGATCGACATCGTCGAGGGCCTGCCTCAAGGCCTCGCGCTCGACCTCAATCAATCAGCTCCGGTGGAGGGTTTCGAAGCGACCGTCGTGGGGACCAACGACTACGCGGACACGGCTTCATCCGACGTCGTAGTGATCACCGCCGGTCTTGCCCGCAAGCCCGGCATGAGCCGCATGGACCTGCTCGAAAAGAACGCCGAGATCGTGTCGGGGGTAACCGAGCAGATCGCTAAGCATTCGCCCGACGCCGTGCTCGTTGTCGTCTCGAACCCACTCGACGAGATGACCTATCTCACCTCTCTGGTTTCGGGCTTTCCCAAGGAGCGCGTGATGGGAATGGCAGGCGTGCTCGACTCGAGCCGCCTTCGCTTCTTCATCGCCGAACGTCTTTCGGTGCCGCCCACGTCCATCGAGGCGATGACGCTCGGCTCTCACGGCGATCAGATGGTAGCGCTTCCTCGACATGCCACCGCCGGCGGCAGGCCGGTCCCGGAGCTCATCGACGACGATGGTCTGGCGAGACTCTTCGCTCGCACGCGCGATGCGGGGGCCGAGATCGTGGGGTACCTCAAGAAGGGCAGCGCTTTTTATGCTCCGTCGTCCGCGGCCGCCGCAATGGTGAATGCGATACTGAAAGATACCGGTGAGGTCTTCCCAACCTGTGTCTGGACCACCGGTGAGTACGGGATCTCTGATGTCTATCTGGGGCTTCCTGCGCGACTCGGCCTTTCCGGTGTCGTAGAGATCGTCGAGCTCGAGCTCAACGACGACGAAAGCAACCAACTGAACGAGGCTGCCGAGGCGATTCGTGCCAAGTGCAAGGAGCTGGAGGCACACCGCCCCTCGTGACTCCCGTGATGGAAGTGGACGAGGCGACCTTCGACCAGGAGGTCCTCGAGCGCTCGCGCGAGACGCCGGTTGTGGTCGACTTCTGGGCGGAGTGGTGCGGGCCGTGCCGGGCGCTGGGGCCGGTTCTCGAACGGCTCGCCGCCGAGGCCGATGGTTCCTGGACTCTCGCCAAGGTGGACGTGGACAAGAACCCGATGCTCGCCCAGACCTTTGGAGTTCGGGGGATCCCCTCGGTCAGAGCCTTCAAGGACGCCCGCCCCGTGGCTGAGTTCACCGGAGCCCTTCCCGAGCCTCAGGTGCGCGAATGGCTCAAGGGACTGGCCCCATCGCCGGCGGATTTTGAGTTCGATCGGGCCGGACAGTTGGAGGAGGCCGGTAGCCTTGTAGAAGCTGCCACCAGCTACCAGAGCGTGCTCAACCTCGAACCGGCGCACCCGGGGGCGCGCAGGGGCCTTGCCGGGGTCGAGCTCGCCCTGCGTGCGCAAGGCCATGACGAGGCAGAGCTCAGGCGCAGGCTCGACGAGAATCCCTCCGATGTCGAGCTTCTCGGAAACCTCGCCGATGTCGAGGCCGTCTCGGGACGCTTGGAGGAGGCGCTGGAGCGTCTGCTGGATGCCGTCCGCACCAGCTCCGAGTCGGATCGGGAAGAGGCGCGCCTACATCTCGTAGGTCTCATGGATGCGCTGCCGCCGGATGATCCTCGTCTCGTCTCCACTCGCAGGGCGCTGTCGCGCGCTCTGTTCTAGGCTTCCACAGGAGGTTTCTGCAATCCGCGAACCGATCTGGGGCCGAACTAGCTTTAGAAAGGTCTCCTTGAGCAGGCTGGGAGCGATTGACCTACGATTTTCACCATGGATCTCGAGGCAGACATGACTCTCGCTGGAAGGCTGGTGGCTCGTGACGAGGACGCGCTGCGGGAAGTCATGGAAACCTACGGAGGGATGGTGTTCGGGATGGCGAAACGGATCGTAAACGATCCGAACCTCGCTGAGGAGGTAGCCCAGGACACTTTTCTAAGCCTGTGGCGCCGCCCGGAAGCCTTCGATTCCCGGAGGGGCGGCATGGGCAGCTTCCTTGTCGGTGTGGCTCGCAATAAGGGCGTGGACCTCGTTCGCCGGGAGGAGTCTGTGCGGCGACGACGGGATTCGCTTGCCGCCGAGGTCGAAGCGATGTCCGCGATAGATCCGGCTGCGGACGGGCTCGGGGCCGTCGATGATCGCGAGCAGGTGAAGAACGCGCTCGCTCAACTCTCTGACATGCAACGGGAAGCCCTCGTGCTGGCGTATTTCGGGGGGCGCACCTACCGCGAGGTGGCGGTAGAGCTCGGCGTGCCCGAGGGCACGGCAAAGACGAGGTTGCGAGACGGGCTGCTGAGGCTTCGGCAGCTACTGGCGAGCGAGGCATGAGCGTGGATCGTTCCCACGAGGAGCTCAAGGCCCTGGTCGCTCCCTACGCGGTGGGGGCGGTCCCTCCCGATGAGATGGACGTGACCCGCGCTCACATAATGAGCTGCGAAGAGTGCACGGCGGAGCTCGAATCGATCCAGTCGGCAGTCGACGATCTCGCCTTCGCCGTGGAGCCTGTGCCTCTGCCCCCTGGTCTCGCCGAAAGAGTCATGGCCCAGGTCGCAGCCGAGAGACCCGCAGAGGTAGTCGGGATCCGATCGCAGCGGAGGTTCTCGTTTTCGCTGGGCTCAGCCCTGGCGGCCGCGGCCCTGCTGCTCGCGACCGCCGTGATGGCGGCCGGCTTCGTGGACGCGCGCAGCGATTTGGCGAGTAGTAAGCGCATCTCGTCGGCGCTGTGGCAGGCGAAGGCGGACTTCACGCTGGAGGGCGACGGCCGCGTCTACAGCAAGGTACTGGCCGCCTCGGACGGAGGAGCGATCTTCGTCTCCCGAGGGCTAGATGCGGTGGACGAGGGCCGCGATTATCAGCTGTGGCTGATGCGTGGAACCTGTGCGGATGTCGCAGCTCCCGCTTGCAGGAAGATCAGCGCAGGAACTTTTGAGGTTAGGGACGGCGTCGCGATCGTGCGTTCTGAGAAGTCGCTCGAAGGCGTCAAGCGGGTGGCGGTAACGGTTGAGCCCGAAGGCGGTTCGCCGCAGCCGACCACGAACCCGGTGCTCCTCTCGGCCTGACCTCGGCCGGACCTCGGCCTCTTGAGATCGCCGTAATCTGCTGCCATGCGGATTCTTCTGCTCTCCAACGAATCGTCGGGAAGCTCGGACTCTCAGGTGGTCGAGTCCATCGCGCGGGAGCTCTCGGCCCGCGGTTCAGTGACCTCGCTCGTTCCCAGCTCGCGTGAGGCTTTCGACGAAGAGGTCTCCCAGGCGGCCCGCGAGGTCGACCTCCTGGTAGTGGCGGGCGGGGACGGAACCATCAACTGCACGGTGAATGCGCTTCGCGACGACCTCGGCTCGGTGACCTTTGGGCTCGTGCCCATGGGCACCGGGAACGACCTCGCGCGTACTCTGGAGGTGTCCCGCGATCCACTCGATGCGGCGCGAGCGGTGGTCTCGGCCCCCGAGCGTTCGATCGATGTGTGGCGAGCGCGTGGTGGGGGCGTCGATCGCCTCTTCATCAACGCCTGTATGGGCGGTTTCCCGGTCGAGGTCAACGAGGCCATCGACGAGGACCTCAAGCGCAAGGTCGGCGCCCTCGCATTCGTCATCGGTGGAGCAAAGGGGGCCGCGGACATGACCCGTTACCGAGTGACGATTGACGGCAAGGTGGTGGACGACTGCATAGCGGCCGGGGTCGGCAACGGGCGGACCTGCGGAGGTGGCGTACGGGTATGGCCACAGGCCGATCCCTCAGACGGCTTGCTCGACGCCTGCGTTCTCAGCGCCGAGGGTATCGGCGACACGCTCAAGCTCGCCGCCACCGTCCGAGCCGGCCGACACACCGCGCTCGAGGAGGTCGAGACTTTGCGGGCAGAGCACATCGAGATATCGAGTGAGCCTGCAATGGAGTTCAACCTCGATGGCGAACTTGTGGAGTTGGTTACGCCCGTGATCTTCGAGGGGGCCGGGTCGATCATGATGCGGGTCTGAACCGCCTCGGCCCTCAGCCCAAGTACTCAATCATCCAAGATGGGTTTTGCAAGGTACCGAATCTGTACTCTCTGGCCCAACTTGGAGAATCGAATGCCGGCCCCCCTCAGCGATTCAGCCACTGGTACGCCAGCAGCGAGGCGACCTCGTGCACCAGCTCACGGGCCTTGGTGGCGCGGCTGCGGTTGAGCTCGGCATAGGAGGCCGGGCTCGTGTAGGCGGCCTCGAAGCCGAGGTCCAGCGCCATCGTCTTGATCCGCCTCGAGTGCAGAGGGTCCGAGACCAATAGCACCGAGTCGATGCCCTGTTGCTCGGCAATTTCGGCGACGGCCTCAAGGCTCTCTAACGTCGTCGTTCCCTGTTCTTCGAGGAGGATCCTTTGCGCGGGGATACCCTGCTCGATCAAGTAGGCCTCGCCTGCCTCGGACTCGGTGAAGCGGTCGCCCGGCTGCTTTCCTCCGGTCACGATGATCGTTTCCGAGACATCGGTGTCGAAGAGGTGGGCGCTTTGCTCGAGTCGTGCTTCGAACACCGGCGAAGGCACGCCGTCGTACTGCGCTGCGCCGAGCACCACGATAGCATCGGCCGAGCGGACCTCGTCGTCGCGCGACTGCTCCCAGACCAAGAATGCGAGCGTGGCAGGATAGGCGAGTGCCGCTAGAAGTAACGCGATGGTGATCTTGCGGAACATCGTCGCACCGGCCTAGTGGGGCACCTAGAACGACCTGTAAAGCGCGACGCGCTTTACTTCTTGAATCGCCTTGGTGACCTTGATCCCGCGCGGACATGCCTCAGTGCAGTTGAACGCGGTCCGGCATTTGTAGGCGCCGTCCCTCTGCGAGAGGATCTCGAGGCGCTCGTCTCCTCCTGTGTCGCGCGAGTCGAAGATGAAACGATGAGCGTTGACGATGGCTGCGGGACCAACGTATTCCTCGTCGGACCAGAAGATTGGACACGCGGTAGTGCATGCTGCGCAAAGGATGCATTTGGTGGTGTCCTCGAAGCGGTCGCGCTCTTCCTGGGACTGGATGCGCTCGCGCGCGGGCTCGTGCTCTGACTCGTCGACGATGAGCCATGGCTTGACCGCCTTGTAGCCAGCGAAGAAAGGCTCCATGTCGACGATGAAGTCCTTGAGCACCGAAAGGCCCCGGATGGGCTCGACTGTTATTGGCTGCTTGAGATCCTTGATGAGGACCTTGCAAGCCAGCACGTTGACACCGTTCACGACCATGGCATCGGAGCCGCACACTCCGTGCGCGCAGGAAAAGCGCAGCGCCAGTGAGGAATCCAGCTCCCACTTGACCTTGTGGAGGCAGTCCAACAGGCGCTCCATCGGGTCTGCCTGGACGCGATAGCTCTCGAAGTGAGGCCGGGAGTCGAACTCCGGGTTGTAGCGCAGCAGGTTGAGGTCGACGTTCAACCTTTCAGTACTTCCTTTCGACGGGCTCGTAGCGCCCCATGGTGACGTCCTTGTGGTGGAGCTTGGTGTCTCCAGCCGCGGTCCTGGTGATGAATGAGTGCTTGAGCCAGTGATCGTCCTCGCGCATCTGGTGGTCCTCGCGGTAATGTCCGCCGCGACTCTCGGTGCGAGCGCGCGCTGCGACCACCAGCGCTTCGGCCATGTCCAGCAGAAAGCCGAGCTCGATGTGCTCGACCAACTCGGTGTTGAAGATCTTGCTGCGGTCCTTTACCCGGCAAACCTCATAGCGCTTTCGCAGCTCGGTGATAGTCGAGAGAACGGAGCTCAGCGAGTCTTCAGTGCGCACGACCGAGGCCTTGTCCATCATCTCGTCCTGTAGTGTCGCCCTGATCGAGGCGGTCGATTCCTCCGAGCCGCCGTCGCACAGGGCCGCGATCCACTTCTCGGACGCCTTCTCCGCCCCCTCGGGCAGTGGGGGAAGCGGATGAGTGGAGGCGTACTCTGCCATGGCGATGCCGCCTCGGCGGCCGAACACGACGATGTCCAACAGCGAGTTGGTGCCCAGCCGGTTGGCTCCGTGAACGGACACGCAGGCGCACTCGCCGGCCGCATAGAAACCCTGCACTACGGCGCCGGTGTGGTCGGCGAGGACCTCGGCTTGAACGTTGGTGGGTATCCCGCCCATGGCGTAATGCGCGGTGGGCACGATCGGCACGCCTTCCTTGACGGGATCGACGTCCAGATAGGTGCGAGCGAACTCGGTGATGTCGGGCAGCTTCTTCTCGATGACCTCGGGATCCACCTCGGTCAAATCGAGCAGGATGCAGTCCTTGTCTGGCCCTGCGCCGCGACCCTCCTTGATCTCGAAGAACTCTGCACGCGACACCATGTCGCGCGGCGCCAAATCCTTGATGGTGGGGGCGTAGCGCTCCATGAAGCGCTCGCCCTCGCCGTTTCGGAGGATGCCTCCCTCCCCGCGCGCTGCTTCCGATAGAAGGATGCCGAGGCGGTAGAGCCCGGTTGGGTGGAACTGATAGAACTCCATGTCTTCGAGCGGCAGTCCCGCCCGGTAGACAACTCCGGGCCCGTCCCCGGTGAGAGTATGGGCGTTGGAGGTAATCTTGAACATCTTGCCGTAACCACCGGTGGCGAATAGAACCGACTTGCAGTGAAAGATGTGGAGTCGCCCGGTGGCGAGTTCGTAAGCCACGATGCCGCTGCAGACGCCGTCGGCCATCAGCAGGTCCAGAACGAAGAACTCGTTGTAGAACTCGACCCCGAACTTAGTGCACTGCTGAAAAAGTGTTTGCAGGATCATGTGGCCGGTGCGATCGGCTGCGTAGCAGGCTCGCTTGACGGGAGCCTCTCCGTGGTTGCTGGTGTGTCCGCCGAAGCGGCGCTGGTCGATCCTTCCTTCGGGCGTCCGGTTGAAGGGCAGGCCCATGCGCTCGAGCTCGAGCACCGAGTCGACGGCCTCCTTACACATGATGTCGACCGCATCCTGGTCGGCGAGGAAGTCCGAGCCCTTTACCGTGTCGAAGGCGTGCCACTCCCACGAGTCCTCTTCGACGTTGGCGAGGGCGGCGCACATGCCTCCCTGGGCGGCGCCGGTGTGGGAGCGGGTGGGATAAAGCTTGGACACGACCGCGGTCTTGACGCGCCTTCCCGCCTCCAGCGCGGCGCGCAGGCCGGCCCCTCCGGCGCCGACGATTACGGCGTCGTACTCGTGGATCTGGGCCATCAACCCGATACGCCGGCGTCGAAGGCGACGACCACGGTGGTGCCCATGATCATCAGGATCGCGGTCAGCCCGTAGAGCGTTCCCTTGACCGCCGTCCTGGCTCCCGGGGAGCGGATGTAGTCGTCGATGATGATGCGCAGGCCGTTGACCCCGTGAAGCAGAGCGAGCACTAGGAGGACCCAGTCGAACGCCCGCCAGCCGACGTTCGCCCAGCGCTCGGCGACGAAGTCGAAGCCGACCCTCTCCACCCCCGAGCCGACCAGGTGCATGACGTAGAGGTGGATGAGCACCAAGAACAGCAGGATGACCCCAGAGATCCGCATGAAGAACCACCACCACACCTCGGTGGAGGAAGGGCGGCGGCCGGGGGAGAACGCTTTGGGCTTGTGCTTGCGATAGATGTCTTCCACGGTCGCCATTGGCTCGAATCCTAACCGTGGAGTTTGCCGTACGACCACAATGGGTCCACCGGCGCTTCCTCTAGCGGCTTCGGAGCGACGGAAGCTGCGGCGGGGAACTCTGGAGGAGCCGCAAGCGGGGGAGCCGAGCGGCCGCGAGAGTAGCATTAAAAGGGTGAGCGACCAGCGCATTACCGATTCGGGCATCGTCGTCGAGCCTGTGTACGGACCTTCTGAGAGACCGGTGCTCAACCCTCCCGGGGAGTATCCCTACACACGCGGCATCCACCCGGGCATGTATCGCTCCCGCGTGTGGACCATGCGCCAATACGCGGGCTTTGGATCGGCGGCCGAGACCAACGCTCGCTTTCGCTACCTGTTGGAGGCGGGCCAGACGGGGCTGTCGGTGGCGTTCGATCTGCCCACACAAATGGGATATGACTCAGATCATCCCCTAGCCGAAGCCGAGGTCGGCCGTGTCGGCGTCGCCATCGACTCGCTCGCAGACATGGAGCTGCTCCTCGATGGGATCCCTCTGAACGAGGTGTCGACGTCAATGACCATTAACTCAACCGCCGCGATCCTGTTGCTGCTTTACGAGCTTGTCGCGGCGAAACAGGGAGTGAGCGGCGAACACCTGAGCGGGACGACTCAGAATGATATCTTGAAGGAATACATTGCTCGCGGCACCTATATCTATCCTCCCAAGCCTTCGATGCGGATCGCCACCGATCTCTTCTCCTATTGCCAAGACAGGTTGCCGCAATGGAACACGATTTCGATATCCGGCTATCACATGCGCGAAGCCGGTTGCACTGCAGTGCAAGAAGTGGCCTTCACACTTGCCGACGCGATTGCGTACGTCGAGGCCGCGATCGAGGCGGGACTCGAGGTGGATGACTTCGGTCCGCGCCTGTCATTCTTCTTTGCCTGCCACATGAACTTCTTCGAAGAGGTGGCGAAGTTTCGCGCCGCCCGCAGATTGTGGGCGGGGATCATGAAGGGGCGTTTCGGGGCCTCCAACGAGCGATCAATGATGCTTCGCTTCCATACGCAGACGGGCGGGGCAACGCTTACCGCGCAGCAGCCGGAGAACAACATCGTGCGGACTGCACTCGAAGCTCTCTCTGCGGTGCTGGGGGGCACGCAGTCGCTGCACACCAACGCATACGATGAGGCGCTGGCTCTACCCTCTCAAAGATCGGCCATGATCGCCCTGCGCACACAACAAGTGATCGCGTTTGAGTCCTCGGTCGTCGACTCGGCCGATCCTCTCGGAGGCTCCTATTTCATAGAGGCGCTGACCGACGGCATCGAAGCTGAAGCGCGCGCCTACATCGAGCGAATCGACGAGCTCGGGGGCGCGGTCGAGGCGATCGAATCCGGATACATGAAGCGCGAGATCGAGGACTCGGCCTACCGCATCGCCCGTGAGCTCGAGAGCCGGCGGCGCACGGTCGTGGGTGTGAACAAGTTCCAGAGCGGCGACGAGGAGGCGGTTGAGCTGTTGGAGATGAAGGAAGAGTGGCTCGGGGCTCAAAAAGCCCGGCTGGCCGAGGTCCGGTCCGGCCGGGACGAAGACGCAGTGGCCAAGGCACTGCGCGAGCTCGAGGACGCTGCTCGAGGGCGCGACAACCTGCTCTACCCAATGAGAGATGCGCTGGCGGCCTACGCCACGCTCGGCGAGGTCTCGGACAGGCTGCGGGAAGTCTTCGGCGAGTACCGACCGCCGGCGAGCCTCTAGTGCACCCTCACGCAAGTCCCGTTGTACCAGAACGGCCCTGGATCGCCGATGGCGGCGTTACTCGTCGCTCACGTACCCTCCGGGTACGCTCGACTCCTCGCGCCTTGCCCACGGCTCCGCCGAGGTCGGAATTGGGATTCAATCTGCCGCGCAGTGCCGCCCTGGATACTGACGGTGCTTGCGCTCAGGAGCACATATGAGCATCGAGCGCGTCGCGGTGATCGGCGGGACGGGGGCCGAGGGTTTCGGTCTTGCGCTCAGGTGGGCCTCCGCCGGGATGGAGATCGTGATCGGCTCGCGCGATAAGAGCCGGGCGGAGGAAGCGGCCGCCCGTTTGCGAGAGCGCATAGGAGAGGCGCAGGTCTCCGGGCAGGTGAACGCCGAGGCCGCAGCAGGCTGCAGCACGGTAGTGGTCGCAGTCCCGTTCTCGGGCCAGGCCACCATCTACAAGTCGCTTGCGGGCGGGCTCAGGTCTGACGCCGTGGTGGTCGATTGCACGGTTCCGGTCGAGGCCGCGGTCGGAGGCAAGGCGACGCACGTGCTCGGCGTGTGGGAGGGCTCGGCGGCCCAGCTGGCAGCTTCCCTGCTCCCGGAGGGAACCACCTTGTGCGCGGCCTTCCACACCCTCTCTGCCTCGGCTCTGGAAGATCTCGAGAACCATCTGGACGGCGATGTCCCAGTCTGTGGGCCCAAGGCCGGCAAAGCAGTTGTCCGTGAGCTGGTGGAGGCGATCCCGAGGCTCGGCTTCGTGGACGCGGGGCCGCTGGAAAACGCCCGCGTGGTCGAGCCCATCACTTCGTTGTTGATCGGCATCAACCGTCGCTACAAGACCGACCGGGCGGGCATTCGCTTCACCGGGCTGTAGCCGGTGCGACTGTTCGAGAACTAGAGCCCAGGCGAGATCCGCGGTGAGCTAGAGGTCAAGCAACCAGTTCTGCCCCACGAGGTCTTGACCGAAGCTCTGGTGGGCCTCGTCCGCCACGAGTCGGAACCCAACACGCTCATAGATCCTTCGAGCGTCCACCAGCACATCGTTGGTCCACAACATCATCTGCTTGTAGCCGGCCCGCCGAGCAAAGCGGATGCACTCATCTACGAGATGGCCTCCGACCCCGATTCCACGAGCGCTTGGCTCGACGAGGAGGATTCGGAGTTGAGCGACATTGTCCTCCTTCTTCATGCAGAAGACGCATCCCACGCGCTCGCCGTTCACTTCCGCGATCCAAGCTGCCTCGCGCTTGGGATCATGTTTATCCACGTGGTCTGCGACGATCCGGGCCACCAAGGCCTCGAAAGTCTCGTCCCAGCAATACTCCTGCGCGTACAACTCGCCGTGCCGTTGCACGACCCAGCCGTAGTCGCCGGTAACGGGCGCACGAAGGGTGACAACGGGTGGAACCTTTTCGCCGAGAAGCGACTCGATCACTGTTATCGAGGACATTAAGGCGTCTTGTGCGTCGGCGCTCAGACCGGACAAGAGTTCTCCGATCTGCTCCGAAGACCTGTCGTCGAGCAACTTGAACGCCTCCCGACCCTGCCTTGTAAGTGAAACGACCTGACGCCGTCCGTCATCAGGCGAGGTCTCCCCACGAACAAGACCCCGCTCCTTTAGCCCCGATAGGACTCGGCTCACGTAGCCCAAGTTCAGTTGAAGCCGTTCGGCCAGATGGCTTGGGGATGTGGATTCCAACGTCCCAAGCTCGAAAAGGACACGGCTCTCGGTGAGCGGGTGGGGGGTGTCCAGGAGGCCGTCCTTAAGAAGGCCGAGGAGCCGCGTGTAGAAGCGGTTGAACGACCTCAGGCGGATAACGCGGTCTTCGGTCGGCGACAGAGTCTTAACTCCTTGCTCTTAACTCCTTGCTCAAGTCAACTACTATAGTTGCTTCAGGCAAGCATATACGGCGGCGGTGTTCTGGATACCTTCCCTGTTTGGACCTGCGCGGCCCGGAGCTGACGTGAGGTGGCCTCGACCGCCGCCTCCTGATCACATCTCGATAGGGGCGAGAGCCCTCCGCGGAACCGGCGAGGAGTGGATTATCGAGGTTGTCGTCTGCCCATGCGAAGTGAAGCGATCGATCACCTGCTCCAACTCATCGATGCTCGGGACCATGATCGTCATGATGTAGCAGTCCTCGCCGGTGATGCGATGGCATTCGATGACCTCGGGCGTCTCTTGCGCGACCCCGGCGATCCGCTTCAGATCTCCCGTATTGGGCCTGATCCGCAACATCGCCGAGATCCCGTAACCAACCTTTTTCGGATCGATCGAGGCGTGGTAGCCAACAATGACTTTCGTTTCCTCGAGCCTCCGCAGCCTGTCCGCCACCGCCGTCGAGGAGAGTCCGACGCGGCGACCAAGCTCGCTCCGAGTCAGCCTGGCATCGGCCTGAAGCTCTTGGACGATCTTCCGGTCGATAACGTCCACGACAACCTCTTTTCGAGTCGGCACCCAGATACACACACGGTTCCACGCTATTATGGCCCGAACACGCTCGACATGCCGTTCCCCGGACTTGCCCGGCAGGTCACGCTTTAGCCATGGCGACGACGGGGAATCGAACGAAGCGATGGCAGCGGCGCGTCCTATCCGTCCCGCCGCACGCCTACTTCGTGGTCGGCGCGATCTTCCATTACCTGGGCCCAGCCTTCGCCGTTCTTCTATTCACTCGTGTCGAGCCGCTGGGAGTCGCGTGGTTGCGCATCACCTCTGCAGGAATCGTCTTCGCGGCATGGCGTAGACCCTGGCGAGCATGGAGCTCCTTCTCGATCCGAACAAAGTGTGCCATCGTCGCGTGGGCAGCAGTGCTCGCCGCGATGAACTCCTGCTTCTACATCGCGATCGACCGGCTGCCGCTAAGCACGGTGGCGAGCGTCGAGTTCATCGGGCCCGTCCTGCTCGCCGTCGTCGGGATCCGCAGCAGGCAAAATGCACTTGCAATATTCCTCGCGGCAGCCGGGGTCTACCTGCTCACCGGGATGCGTCTGGAGCTCGAACTGATCGGGTTGTTGTTCGCTTTCGCCAACGCAGCACTGTTCACGCTCTACATCGTTCTCGGGCACCGGGTGGCGCAGGGGGGACGCACGGCCGGCATCGACGCGCTTGGGATCGCCATGCTCCTTGCAGCCGGGTTCGCAGCTCCTATCGGTATCGCCGACGCCGGCGACGCGCTGCTTGACCCGATAGCGCTCCTGGCCGGGGTGGGCGTTGGTATCACCTCGTCAGTGATCCCTTACGTCTTTGACCAGCTGGCTCTCGGACGCCTCACCCGGGCAACCTATTCTCTATTCGTCTCGATTCTTCCGGCCACAGCAACCGTCATCGGGATCGTGGTCCTCGCCCAGATCCCTGCCCTCAGAGAGCTCTTTGGGGTCGCCTTGGTGATATCAGGCGTAGCGACTCACCAGTCTCCGGGTGACAAGGCTCCTCCCGCTCAACCCGAGGTTCCCGGGCTGCAGGCGACGCACCAAACGCCAACCTGAACCTGAGACACTCGATGTCACCGGCGCTCTCAGGCAAGCTTCGGCCACCGCGCCTGAGGAAGTCCCTCTCCGCGTGGAAGGGGTGGGAGTAGTCGAGGTCCAACTCGTCGACCAGACCTCAGGGGCCTGCTGTCATGCTCGGGATGCCTCCTCGACATCTGACGCGTGTGTGGCTGCAACCAGTGCTACTCGCCCAGGACCTTGATGACCAGCCGCTTGCTGCGTCGCCCGTCGAACTCGCAATAGAAGATCGCTTGCCACGGACCGAGGTCGAGCCTTCCCCCGGTCACCGGGACAATGACCTGATGGTGTACGAGCAGGTTCTTGAGATGGGCGTCGCCGTTGTCCTCGCCCCCGCGATGATGGCGATAGTCGCCGGGGTCGGGACTCAACGCCGCAGACACTTCGCCGGCCTGCTCTTTCCACGACGGCGGAGCGATCTTGTCGAGCCACTCGAGCACGTCCTCCTGAATGCCGGGCTCGTCGTCGTTGATCCACACGCCCGCGGTGATGTGCATGGCCGAGACCAGCACTAGGCCCTCTGCGATTTCCGCCTTTTGGACGGCTGCGGCGACGTCCTCGGTGATACGTACGAACTCACGCCGTTCTCTCGTCTTGAAGGTCTTGTAGACGGTGTGCGACTTCATGTGTTCCTCCTAGTGGGCGGGACGCTCACTCCTGAAGTTTAGCCAGCACCACGGCGCGTGCATCCTCGTCCTTCTCCACCCCGCGCTGCTCGAGAAGCGGGTCGGCCAGCTTCAGATAAAGCTCGACCGTAGCCCGCAGTGCATCCATCACTCGGTCGTGCTCAAACGCCGGCACCGTGCGCGCGAACACTGGGCCGAGCTCCCCGACATGTTGCTCTGCCCGGCGTGATCCATAGGGCCTGACCCCAGAAGTCTCGGCGAGGAGTGCGAACAGCACGTTCCCGCGTAGGTACTGCAGGGCATCGAGGGCCTCGTAGAGCTCTCCCCGGAGGATCTTCGAATGCGTGTACCACACCCAGGTCCACATGCGGGCTTCGATCCAGGTGAGGTCCACACTGGTTGCATCGGCCGGCCCGCTCAAGGCCACAGGGATGTCGTCTTCCTCTGACCACGTCACCCAACTCGCCAAGCCCCCGTTCTTGGCGCTCAGCTCCCCGAGCCGAACTAGGTAGAAGTCGATGTGGACGAGGTCGTTGTAGAGCACGATGAGCATGCCGGGATGGCCGACGTGTTCGGCGGTGAATCGAGCCACCGGAACACCACAGGCATCTATCAGGCCATCCCTGTGCTTCGCGGCCTCGCCGTGCAGCTCGTCCCGGGTAACGATTTTGAGATCGAGGTCCGAGTAGGCGTCGGCCGTCCCGGTCGCCAGCGAGCCGGACACCACCAAACCGATAACGCCCGGCATTGTCCGGGTGAACTCGCTTGCGGCCTCCAACTTTGCTTTGTGCAGTGGCAGGTCGTCGAGTCCGGGGGGTAGGTGCATGGAACGAGACCCTATCGAAGCCGTTCCCCCTTTGGTTCAGCAAACCTAGCGGAGTGGGTCTGCGGCCTGAACACAGCGGAAAGCTTCAACGGCCGAGAATCACGTCGATTCCATTGAGGACGAGTTCGAGCTGTGCCTTAGAGATCCTGCCGACGTGTTCCGTAAGCACGCCCCGGTCGATGGCCACGATCTGCGAAACGTTCGCCACAGAATCCTTGGGCAGCCCAGTTCGCCGGGGCTTTAGGAGCACGTTGCCGGGGGCCGCGGCCCAACGGAGATTGGAGGTGAGCGGCACAACCACGACTGTTGCCACTCGACTAGCGTTCAGGGCATCGCCTTGAACAACTACCACCGGACGCGTAAATCCAGGCCCCGAGCCCACGGGATCGGGCAAGGAAGTCCAAAGGACATCGCCCTGAGCGATCACCACTCGTTGCGTTCGAGCGTTCGGCGGCCGGCTTCGATCGACCACTGATCATGTTCCGGATCGATGTCGACCAGAACCTCATCCATGGCTTGGGTTACGGCCCCAGGATCTCGTCGAAGCAGGTACTCGGCCAATGCTTCTTGGTACAGTTGGCTGCGGGATTTGCCGGATTTCCTGGCGATTACCTCGGCTCTATTGAATAGCTCGTCGGGGATCGAGACTGCGGTTTTCATACCCGGAGTATAACCGGCCTCAGCTGCTTGTTCGACCCAGGCCCCGTTGAAAACGGGTCACGGCTGAAGAGAGCGATAATCTGTAGCTACAGCCCTCCCAGGTTCGTCGGCGGCCACGCCAGCAGGAACGCCCGGCCCACGACGTCTTCGAGTGGCACCGGTCCGATCACGCGAGAGTCCTCGGAGTGGTTGCGGTTGTCGCCCATCACGAATACCGTGCCTTCCGGCACGAGACACGCACTAGCAGAGACCAGAAGGCCCATCGATCCACAGGTCCCGTGCGTGACGGCACGGCTGGTCTTGTCTTTTTCTTGCAGGTAGGGCTCTGTGATCGTGCGTCCTTCAACCGTCAGGACACGGGGCAATCCCTTGTAGGAGATCGTGTCCCCGGCGACCGCGACCACGCGCTTGATGACGTAGGTGCGGTCACCTCCCGCCAAGCCCTTGACCAGCGCCAGGGCCTTGTCCCCCAGAGAGAGCGCGGGGGCCGGCTTCCCGCTCCCGAAGACGAGGATGTCCTTGCGCTCCGGTGGGTCGAGGCGGTAACCGATCCTTTCGACCAACACTCGATCGCCCTGATGCAGAGTCGGGAGCATGGACTCGGAGGGAATAAAGAACGCCTGGACCACTAACGACTTGAGCGTCAACGCAATGAGGAATGATGCCGCCACCAGCAGCGGCAAGGTCACGATTCTGGGCGCCCGCATACTTGAGGCGCCCACTTTCCCCATGACTCTCAGTCTGCCTTCTCTGACATGAAAAGGGAAGAGGGTCCCACCAGAGCGGCCGTGAGAATCGGGCTTGCTCTCAAGCGGGCTTGGCCGCACCGGGCCCAAGTTTCGGACTCGGATATCAGAGCTCCAGCACGAACGCGATGAGGCAGACCTGGGGCAAGTCGATGTCCAGTCTCTGCGTGCGCTTGAAGCCGAATCCCGAGTAGAGCCTATGGGCGGCGTGCATCCAGAGTGTCGTGTGCAAGATGACCTTGCTCTTGTCCTCGGAGCGCGCCCCGAGCGATGGGGGTGAGTCGTCGGCCGCGAGAGGGCTGAGGTATGCCGCGACCGTTAGCTCCCCCGCGGCCGCATGCTCCTCGGAACGCAGAGGCCTAATCGTGAGGCTCTCAGGTAATGACTGCGATGACTGCGCCCGGCTGGACCGACTGTCCCTCGGCAACTCTCAGCTCCCCCACTATTCCGTCGCGATGCGTCAATATCGAATTCTCCATCTTCATGGCTTCGAGGAGGCACACCGCCTCTCCGGCCTTCACCTCGTCGCCGGCCGCGACCAGCAGCTTGATGATGGTTCCCTGCATCGGCGCTTTAAGGACGTCCGAGGCGTGGGAGCCGACGTGTCCGCCGGTCTGTGGGCGTGGGCGCTTGGAGAGCCCGCCGTCGCCGGAGGAGCGTTCGCGCGCCACGACCGAGAACCGCTTGCCGTCGATCTCGACGCCGAATCTGCGCACCAGGGGGCCGTCAAGCTCGCCGCCCGTCGAGTCAACGAGGCTCGGCGCACCCAGCTCCATATCGTGCTCGACGGTCGCAGTGTCGTAGTCGCCTGTGAGGAAACGCTCGTCGGTAAGAGCGAGTCGGTGCCACGCGAGCGTTGTCTTGATTCCGCCGATATGGAACTCGTTCACGGCCCTCGAGAGGCGGGCGATCGCCTGCGAGCGTGTGGGCCCGTGGGCGATCAGCTTGGCGATTAGCGGATCGTAGGCTCCGGGGACTGCGGCTCCGGCACGAGCCCCCGAATCCACCCGGATACCGGGACCGCCGGGCTCCCGATAGGAGGAGATGACGCCGGGGGCGGGCATGAAGTTGAGGGCCGGGTCCTCGGCGTTGATGCGGCACTCGATGGCGTGGCCGGACAGCGCGATATCGTCCTGGCCGAATCCCAGCGGTTCTCCTGCGGCGACGAGGATCTGGGCGGTGACGAGGTCGATACCGCAGACGAGCTCGGTCACCGGATGCTCGACCTGCAGCCGGGTATTCATCTCGAGGAAGTAGAAGGTCTTGCCGTCTCGGTCCAAGAGGAACTCGCAGGTCCCCGCATTGCGGTAGCCGACCTGCTTCGAGACTTTGGTCGCGGCCTTCATGATGGCTTGGCGCACCTCATCCTCCAGGGCCGGCGAAGGCGACTCCTCGAGGAGCTTCTGGTGGCGGCGCTGCAGAGAGCAGTCTCGCTCCGGAAAGCTCAGGATCGCCCCGGATGCGTCTCCGAGCACCTGCACCTCGATGTGACGTGGCCGCTCCAAATAGCGCTCGATGTAGACGTCCGCGGAGGAGAAATACGCCTTGGCCTCCCGCGCGGCCCCCGCCACTGCCTCGGTGATGTCTCGAGTCGAGCGCACCACCCGGAAGCCCTTGCCTCCGCCGCCGGCCGCCGCCTTGATGGCGATGGGAAAGCCGTGTTGGTTACAGAACGCCTCGACCTCCGAATCCTGTCTGACCGGTTCCAACGTCCCGGGAACGCTCTCAACCCCCGCCTCGGCTGCGGCCCGGCGAGCCGAGGTCTTGTCGCCCATCGCCGCGATGACGGAAGCCTCGGGACCTACCCAGGCCATGCCCGCGTCGGTGACGGCGAGGGCGAACTCGGCGTTCTCCGCGAGAAAGCCGTAACCGGGATGGACCGCTTGGGCCCCCGAGCGCCGGGCCGCCTCGATGACCGAGGCAATGTCGAGGTAGGAGGCGAATGCCGGGCCGGGCCCGATGTTGTAGGCGTCGTCTGCCAGCTCGACATGAAAAGCGTCCGCATCAAGCTCCGAGTAGACCGCCACCGGGCTGATTCCCAGATCACGGCAGGCCCTGATCACACGCACCGCTATCTCGCCGCGGTTGGCGATCAGGAGCTTGGTGAACATCGTCCTATCCTACGAGCGCATGTCCTCGGATCTGAGTGCCGCCCGAATCGAAGGCGCCCTGCGAGGCCGCTGGGGCCGCCCTCTGAGGTTCTTCGAGGAGATCGCATCGACCAACTCCGAGGCGCTCGAGTGGGCGGATGGGGGCGCGCCTGAGGGGGCCGCCGTCGTCGCCGATCATCAGAGCGCCGGCCGGGGGAGGCTGGGACGGACATGGCTGTCGGAGCCGGGCGCCATCCTGCCTCTGTCGGTCGTGCTGCGACCTCTGCTCCCGCCCCATCGCCTGGGCCTTCTCAGCGCCGCCGCCGGGTTGGCCGCAGCCGAGGCCATCGCCGGGGCATCGGGCCTGAGCTGCCGGCTAAAGTGGCCCAACGATGTCACGATCTCGGGCCGCAAGGTGGCCGGGATACTGCTCGAGAGCCGTGTAATAGGCACCGGTGGAGCCCCCGCAGTCGTTTGCGGGATCGGCATCAACGTGAGGTGGACGAAGCTGCCGGAAGAGCTAGGGGGCCGCGCCACGAGCCTCGCTCTGGAGGGCGCCTCGGTGGACCGTGCGCTACTCGCGGCCTCCCTCCTTCACGCCTTGGAAATCGTTTGTGGCAGGCTCGATGAACAGAGGGGAACCGCCGAAATCATCGCGCGGGCCACTGCTCTCTCCGAGGTGTTGGGGCAAGCCGTCGAAGCTCGCGTAGGCGGAGTGCTCGTTTCGGGTGTTGCCCTGTCGCTCTCCACGGCCGGCGGGCTCGTGCTCGACACTGCCGAGGGCTGCAGGGTCCTCGATGCCGGCGAGATCGAGAGGCTGCGGCCGGCGTGAGCGCGCCGGTGCGGCCCACGAGGGAGCAGATCGCCGCGGCCCACGGCCGCTTGGTCCCGGACGTCATTGCCCCCGGACTCAACTGCTTGTTCTGCGGCATCAACCCCGGCCTCTACTCGGGAGCGGTGGGACATCATTTCGCCCGGCCCGGCAATCGCTTCTGGGCCGCGCTGGCCCTCTCGGGCTTCACCGACCGGCGGCTGAATGCATACGAGGAAGAGGATCTACTCGAGCATGGTCTGGGAATTACCAACCTTGTCGAGCGCGCCACCGCCACTGCCGACGAGATAGGGAAGGCTGAGCTCGAAGACGGAGCCCGGGCCCTTCGGCGCAAGGTCCGGAGGCTGTGGCCACAGACGGTCGCGTTCCTGGGCCTGGGCGCCTACCGGGTGGCCTTCTCGGCCCCCGCCGCCGTGGTAGGCGAACAGCCGAAGCGCATCGGCGACACCCGGCTGTGGCTCCTGCCCAACCCTTCTGGCCTCAACGCCCACTATCAGGTGGACGCACTGGCCGAGGTCTTCGCCGAGCTGCGCCGGGCAGTCGAGTCGGGACAGAGTGGTCGTTGAGTTGTCGCTATGCAGCATCTGGCGACCACTCGGTGCCCAGACCCCACACTTGACGGGCGCCCCGACCCCATCTAATGTATTGATACATTGATACAAAGAGAGGAGCGGTGCGATGTTGGGTGCTATTGAGATCGCCGTGATCGCGGCAGTCGTGGGAGGTTTGGCGATCGCGCTGTGGCGGAGCCTGAACGAGCGGCAGTCGGTCGAGCGCTGGGCCCGGGACTCGGGACTGCGGTTGACGTCCGACAACCGAGCCTATGTAGCTGCCTACCTCAGGCGCACTCGCATGTTCCGCCTCGTCGGGGGGCTCATCGGCCTGTTCCTGCCGTGGATCGCCGTCACTAACGGCCCGTTGCCGAAGCCGTTCGACTTCGGATTGTTCGATGCGCTGCTCGGCTATCTGCTGGGCGCGTTGGTCGCGGAGCTCAGCTTCAAACGGCCACAAGGGGAGTTCCCGAGTGCATCACTCGTTCCTCGCTCGGTGAGCGACTACCTGGCCCGCTGGTATCGGATATCTCTGCGCGTCGGCGCGGGCCTGGGACTCGGGCTGACTGTCTGGTACGACACACTTCCCGATCGCGAAACCTCCGGGCCGGGCGCGCCCCCTCTGGCGATCGTGCTGGTGGTGATGATCGTCGGTGCGTGGTTGACAGTGGAGCTTTTTCAGCGCTACATCGTTGCGCGACGGCAACCGGCAGTCGACCTCGATCTCGTGCGCGCCGACGACGCCATCCGCTCGGCGTCGATTCACGCCCTTGCGGGTGCCGGCCTCGCTCTGGAACTGCTCGTCGCCTCTGTCATGTTGGGCGAGATCGCCGGCACCTTCAACGACACTCTCACCACCTGGTCGCTCGGTGGCGCAGCAGTCGTGCTCTTCGGTAGCGCGTTGGGATCATGGTTTCATCTCACCCGGCCGTTCGAGCGACGCGAGCTGCATCCCCCAGGCGGCGAGGCTGTCGTTCGATGATCCTGCGGATCGAGCCCGATGGGCATGTTCCCCCCTACGAGCAAATTCGCTCGCAGATCGCCACCATGGCTGCGAGCGGTGTCCTGCTCGAGGGCACGAGACTGCCGGCTATCCGGCAGCTCGCCTCCGACCTCGGTCTCGCCGGCGGCACCGTCGCACGCGCCTATCGGGAGCTTGAGCAGGCGGGCATCATCACCACGCGAGGAAGACATGGGACGTTCGTCGAAAAGGTTGCTGCGACCGGGGATAACGGCGAGCTTGATGCCGCCGCTCAGCTCTTTGCGATTCGCGCGCTGCAGCTCGGCGTCAAGCCCTCGCGCGCGTTCGACTCGGTGCGCCGCGCGCTCGATGCTGTGACGCAGACCTAACCTAACTCGGCCAAGCCTCGCCGCGTGGTGGACAAAGGTTGATAGGAACGATTAATGACCACTCGGCTTAATGCCCTACCTGTCGCCAGGCCACTCCTTGGCGACGCGCCCCACCACTGGACTCGACAAGCATGACCACAATTGCCTCCGGCTCCAGTTATCGAACGAGATTATCGTAGAAATCCGAGACTCTTCATGCAGGGACTGCATTCTGGGCCGTTTCTGTCACAGCCCTCCTGTAGCGTGATGTTCATGGGAGAACCTTGTTACGACGGCTTCGACACCGATCAGCTGGGCGTCGCGATGGACCAGCTCAACGGCCTCCACAACGCCGCGCTGTGGCAACTTCTTCGTGTGGTTGCGGCCTATGAGCGAAAGAGCGCCTGCGAGAGCGACGGGATGAGGACCATGGCCGAGTGGTTATGCACGCGCTATGGCGTCGGCCTCGCCACCGCACGCAGCTGGGTAGAGGCCGCGACCGCGCTCGAGGGGTTGCCGCTGCTGGCCCATGCCTTTGCCCAGGGCAGGCTCAGCTTCGACAAGCTCTCAGCCCTGCTGGCGATCGCGACCTCAGACAACGAGGCAGAGCTGTTGGAGCAGGCCCTGGCACTCAACCTCAATGCCCTCAAGTCGCTGGTGCGCCGGCAGCGGCCGGTGACCAAGGAGGAGGAAGCCGAGGCCCACGAGCAGCGCTCGCTGCGGTGGGCGGTGGACGAGCGCAAGAACAGCGTCAGGCTGTGGGGCTATCTTCGGGCCGATCAGGGGGCAACGGTGGTAAAGGCCCTCGAGCGGGGCGCCCATGGCATCGGGCGCAACCCCAACGGGAGCTGGGACCCGCTTCCGCAGCGTGCCGCCGATGCCCTGGTCGAGTTGTGCGGGCAGGCGCTGGTGGCCGACTCGGATGCGGACCGGGCCACGGTCGTGATCCACGCCGACGCCTCCGCGCTGGTGGCGGCAGAGGGCTCGGCCCTGACCGAAGAGGGCTTTGCGCTCTCCTCGGAGGCGCTGAGGCGCTCGTGCTGCGACTGCCGCCTGCAGATCGTGGCCCACGATGATGACGGCGAAACGGTAGGGATCGGGCGGCTGTCGCGTTCGGTGAGGCGGTGGCTGGTGCGCCAGCTGCGGGCCCCGGGACCAGGGCTGCGTGTTCCCCGGCTGCAATCGCAGGCGCTACCTGCAGGCACACCATGTCTGGCACTGGACCAAGGGCGGGCCCACCGATATCGACAACCTCTGCCTGCTGTGTGGCTATCACCACTACCTGGTGCACGAGGGGGGCTGGGAGATGAAGATAAGCAAGGCCGAGCCCCCGGTGTTCTACCGCCCCAACGGGCTAGTGTTCGAGCCTTCGCCCGAGCCTCTGTGCGATGAGATATTCTCCCGCTTCCTGTGGGATATGGCGCCGGAAGTGGTCGATACGTCGTAGAGCGCGTCTAATCAGATCAGGGCGCGATCATTGGGTATCGGCCCATCAGTTGCATAGGAGCGGCCTAGGCTTGACCAGTTTGCCGACGTGTCCCTGAACTCACCGTGATCGAGGGAGAGTCTTTGGCCGTGATGACCGAGCCCGGCCTCCACGAAATCGTCCTCGTCCGCCATGGAGAAACCGAGTGGAGCGAGGCCAAAAAGCACACCTCGACAACCGATCTTCCGCTGAACGAGCGCGGCCACGAGCGAGCGCTAACGGTTGCTCCCAAGCTCGAGGGCCGCGAGTTCGCCGCGGTTCTGGTCAGCCCGCTGCGCCGCGCGCACGAGACGTGTGAGCTGGCCGGCTTCGCGGATCGAGCCGAGGTCGCAGACGATCTTTTCGAGTGGCGCTACGGCGATGACGAGGGCCGCACTACCGAGGACATCCGGCGAGACCGTCCCGGGTGGACCGTCTGGAGCGACGGCCCCCAAGGGGGCGAGACCGCGGAGCAGGTGCGGGTCCGGGTCGACCGGATCATCGAACAGGCGGGCAACGCCACGGGAGACACCCTGCTGTTCGCCCACGGCCACATCCTGCGCGCCCTTGCGGCACGCTGGATCGGGCTCGAGGTCTTGGGCGGCGCCCGCCTTGCGCTGGGGACGGCGACGGTGAGCCGGCTCGGCTATGAGCGCGACACCAGGGTGATCCTCGCTTGGAATACCTAGACCGGGTGCCGAGTGGTTGCAAAGCGACCATATAGAGCATCCGGCCATCACTCGGGGCTAGGATCGACCGCCACGATGACCGATCCCGGCCCCCGGCTCTCGAATCTCGCCGAGCTCTCCTCGCGCGCCGAGCAAGGGGGAGCCGAGAAATACCACTCCCGGCTGGCGGAGCAGAACAAGCTATTCGTACGCCAAAGGCTCGCGCTGCTGCTCGACTCGATGGACGGCTTTGCCGAGGACGGGCTTCTCGTCAATGCTCTGAGCGGCGATCTCCCGGCCGACGGAGTCGTTACCGGGGTGGGCCGTATCGACGGGCGCCCGGTGGCGGTCATGGCCAACGACGCGACGGTCAAGGCCGGATCGTGGGGAGCCCGAACGGTCGAAAAGATCATCCGCATCATCGAACTCGCCCGCAAGCACTCCCATCCGATCCTCTATCTCGTCGACTCCGCCGGCGCCCGCATCACCGACCAGGTCGACCTCTTCCCCGGGCGTCGGGGGGCCGGAAAGATTTTCTATAACCAGGTCCAGGCCTCCGGGCACATCCCGCAGATCTGCTGCCTGTTCGGGCCCTCGGCGGCCGGCGGCGCTTACATCCCCGCCTTCTGCGACGTCGTGTTCATGGTCGAGCACAACGCTTCGATGTACCTGGGCTCGCCGCGCATGGCCGAGGAAGTCGTCGGCGAGAAGGTCACTCTCGAGGAGATGGGCGGGGCGCGCATGCACTGCGAGATCTCCGGCTGCGGCGACCTCCTGGTGTCGGACGAGAAGGCGGCGATCGAGGCCGCACGCGCTTACCTCTCCTACTTCCCGCAGTCCTTCGAGCTAGCTCCGCCGCGCTTGGAGGCCCGGGCCCCCGCCTATCCCGGCTCGCTTGCTGAGATCGTGCCGGACGACGAGAGCCGCGTCTTCGACATGTTCGAGTTGATCGCTGGCATCGTCGACGAAGAGTCTTTGTTCGAGATCAAGCCGGGCTTTGCTCCCGAGCTCATAACCGGGCTGGCCCGCATCGAGGGCCGCGCTGTGGGCATCGTTGCCAATCAGCCGCAGCAAAAGGGGGGCGTGCTCTTCATCGATTCGGCCGACAAGGCCGCGCGTTTCATATGGCTGTGCGACGCGTACAACCTTCCGCTGTTGTTCCTCGCCGATGTGCCGGGATTCATGATCGGTGCCGATGTCGAGCGCGGCGGGATCATCAGGCACGGAGCCAAGTTGATCACCGCGGTGTCGCAAGCCACCACACCGAAGCTGTGCGTGGTGGTTCGAAAGGCCTATGGAGCAGGCCTCTACGCCATGGCGGGGCCGGGTTTCGAGCCGGACGCGACCATCGCGCTTCCTACCGCACGCATTGCGGTCATGGGGCCAGAGCCCGCCGTCAGCGCCGTCTACTACAACAAGATCCAAGCCATCGAAGATGATGACGAGCGTGCCGCCTTCGTCGCGAGAAAGCGTGCGGAGTACGAGAAAGACATCGACCTCGTCCGCCTCGCCTCCGACAACGTGGTGGATGCCGTCGTTCAGCCCGACGAGTTGAGGGCAGAGATCTGCCGCCGCCTTGGTGCACTTCAGGTCAAGGCGTCGCGCCCTCGCGGCCTGCGAGGGGTTCCCCCGGTATGAGCCTGGTCTCTCTTCAGGTGAAAGACGATATCGGAGTAATCACGCTCGAGCGCCCCGAGGCTCTGAATGCAATCTCGTCGAGCGTCGCCGAGTCTCTGCGCGAGGTTCTGAGAGAGGTCGGCTCGCGCCCCGACATCCTTGTCGCCGTTCTTACCGGGGCGGGCGATTCTTTCTGTGTGGGGGCCGATTTGAAGGAGAGGGGCAACTTCGAGATCGACGACTGGTATTCGAACAGGCGACAGATCTCAGGAATGTTCCAGGCCCTCAGAGAGCTCCCCCAACCCAGCATCGCCGCGGTCTTCGGGTGGACGCTCGGAGGCGGCTTCGAGCTGGCCCTCTCGTGCGATCTCATGGTTGCCGCAGAAGGGACGCGCATGGGGCTCCCGGAGGCCGGCGTGGGCTTGCTCCCGGCGGGCGGGGGGACGCTGTTGCTGGCGCGCATGGTGGGGATTCGCCGCGCCAAAGAGATCGTCTACACGCGCCGCCGCCTCGAGGCCTCAGAGGGCTTGGAGATGGGGCTCGTCACCCGGAGCGCACCCGCGGCGGAGCTGCAAGCCACCGCCCTCGAGCTAGCCGCAGAAGTGTGCGGCTCGTCACCCGTCGTGGTGCGGGAGGCAAAGCGCCTCATCGAGGCATCGTGGAGCGAGCCGCTGCCCCGGGCCCTCGAGCTCGAGAACGAGGCCTGGGCCCGGGTGATCGTCACCGAGGACCGCGCCGAAGGCATCGCCGCCTTCAACGACAAGCGCAGCCCTCGCTGGCGCAACCGCTAGGACGACATGTTCAAGCGGGTGCTGATCGCCAACCGGGGGGAGATCGCGGTCCGAATCGCCCGGACCTGTCGTGAGCTCGGCGTTACGCCGATGGGCGTCTACTCGGACCTCGACCGCCGCTCCCTCCACGTTTCAGAGATGCGCGACGCGGTTGGCCTCGAGGGCGACAATCCTGCAACCACTTATCTGAACGCGGACGCCCTCATCGCGGCGGCGCACGATCTGGGGGCCGAGGCGATCCATCCCGGCTATGGCTTCTTGTCCGAGGATGCCCCCTTTGCCGAAGCGGTGACGGCGGCGGGAATCACTTTCATCGGCCCTCCCGTGGAGGCGCTGCGGGCCTCGGGCGACAAGCTCAGAGCTCGGCGGCTGGCAGCGGCTGCAGGGGTCCCGACGGTGCCGGGGAGCAGCGAGCCCTGCCCAGATCACGAGGCCGCAGCCGCGCTCGCCGCAAGAGTGGGCCTGCCGGTGGCGATCAAGGCAGCAGGAGGGGGCGGGGGGCGGGGCCTCAGGGTGGCCCACTCGCTGGACGACATACCCTCCGCCTTCGACCGGGCCCGGCGAGAGGCGCAGGCCTATTTCTTCTCTTCCGAGGTCTACGTCGAACGCTATCTGCCGGCCCCCAAGCACCTCGAGGTCCAGATCCTCGCACCCGCGCCCGACGAGGCGCTGTGGCTGGGCGTGCGGGACTGCTCGTTGCAGCGACGCAATCAGAAGCTGGTGGAGGAGACGCCGCCCGCTCTGTTCCGAAATCTCGAGCCCGCGATGGGGGCCGCGGCGGCCGGCTTCGCCCGAGCCTGCGGTTACGTCGGGGTGGGGACCGTCGAGATGCTGGTCGATACTGCGACCGAGTCCTTCTACTTCCTCGAGATGAACGCCCGGCTCCAGGTCGAGCACACCGTGACCGAGGAGGTCTTTGGGATAGACCTTGTCGCCTGCCAGTTGCTGATCGCCTCGGGCGATTGGCGAGAGGCGCGCCCGAACAACATTCAGCCGCGGGGCCACGCCATTGAGTGTCGCATCAATGCCGAGGACCCTGCCGCAGGCTTTACCCCGGCCCCCGGACGCATCTCCGGCTACCGAGAGCCTGCCGGGCTTGGAGTGAGGGTCGACTCGGGTTACCGGGCCGGCGATGAGATCCCCAGCGCTTACGATTCCCTCATCGCCAAGCTGGTCACCTGGGGCTCCGACCGGCACCAGGCCGTGCGCCGCATGCGCAGGGCGCTCGACGATTTCGTCATCGAGGGCGTGCCCACGACGATCTCGGCCCACCGAGCGCTGCTGTCCGACGAATCCTTCCTGGCCGGCTCTCACACCACCGCCACGGTCGGGGAGCTGGCGGCCCGTTTCGAGCCTGCCGCTTCCCCGAGGGCGGAGATTGGGGGCGTGGTGGTCGTGGGCGGGCGGCAGGCCCATCTGTGGCATCCGGCCATGGCGGCTTCGGCCACTCAGGCAACCGGCTCGACGGGCGGAGGTGCGGTGGTGGCGCCGATGCAGGCGGTCGTGCTCGAGGTATTGGTGGCGGAGGGCGACAGGGTCGTGGCGGGGGCCACGCTCGTGAGGCTCGAAGCCATGAAGATGGAAACCGTGCTGTGCGCTCCTCGGGAGGCTGAGGTCACGCGCGTGGCTGTGGCTCCGGGAGAGACGGTGCCGTCGGGCGGCGTGGTGGTCGAGCTGGAAGTGGATCCCGTGGATATGGAGTGAGCGGCCCCGACTTGCTCCGGGTACTTGCCCTTGCGGTTCTCGTGGTCGTCCTGGGGTGGGTGTGCTGCGAGGGGTTCCTCCGAGCGATCTTCCGAAGTGACCCCCCGCAGGAGATCGGGTTGCCCGAGCGCGCTCTAGGTGCGATCGGGAGCTTCGTCGCTCTGGCCGTCGTCCTCATGATCACGAATCTCCTCACCGGCGGTGTCGTCTTCGGTGTCGCCGCGGTCGTGCCCCTAGTCGGCACGGGGGTGCTGGTCTACGGGATGCTGCGCGCCCGACGGCCGGTGGGGGTCCCGTGGCTCCGTCTCGGGTTGTTCGCAGCCGTTCTCACCCTCGCGTTCATCGTTCCGGTCCTGCGCGGCGGCACCGGCGCCCGCACCGGCGATACTCCCTGGCACCTCGGCTGGACCGAGCAGCTTCTGGGTGGGCAAGCGATCCCAACAGGCCCGGCCCCGGAAGCCCGCAACGCCTATCCGTGGGGGTGGCATGCGGTGCTGGCTACCACCGCTCGTCTCGTGCCCGGCTCCGACGCCCTCGACGCTCACGATGCCTGGCACCTGCTGCTCGTGTTCGCACTGCCCCTCGGGGCAGCCTGCATCGCCCGCCGAGTGCGCCCGGAGGCGGGATGGGGGGCCGCGGCGGCTATGGGGCTCATCGGCGGTTTTGGCTGGGTGGCGACCCGGGAGCCGTACCTCTCGACGGTTCCCGGCCGGGCCCGCTACGGTGCCGATCTCACCGTCGCCTCTCCCAACGGCGCCTACGCGCTCCTGCCTCCCGCCCTCCCGCGCGAGCTGGCCCTCGTGCTGCTTGCCCTGGCCGGAATGCTCCTGATGACCGCCGTGCGCCGACCTGACATAGGGGCGAGGATCGCGGCCGGGACCGCATTGGGGCTGACGGGTCTCGTCAGCGCGCCTCTGTTTCTCGGCGGAGCCCTGTGGGCCGCAGTCTGCGCCCTGCGTGCCCCCAACCGGCTGCGCTTCGCAGTGACGGTCTTCTTAACCGCCCTCTTCGTCATCGCCCTGTGGGCGGCGCCGGTGGCGGCCGACTTTTTCCGCTACGGGGGTTTCATTGCTCTCACGCCCAAGCTCGGAGTCGAGTGGGCGCTGGGAACCGCCCTGGGATCCTGGGGGCTGCTGCTGCCGCTCGCCGCCGCCGGGCTGTACTTGTCGAGCGGCCCCAGAGCGCTCGTGCCGTGGCTGTGCGCCGCCACCGGAGTGCTGTTGCTGGCGGCCGCGGTGAGAGACGTGCTGGGGCTCGAGCTTGCCGGCAACTCCACGCTGCTGCATCAGGGCCGCGTGTGGCCCGTAGCTCACCTGCTGGCGGCGGCGCTGGCGGGAGTGGCGCTGACCGAGCTTGCGACCCGCTTGGCATCTCGCTCCGGTGCGGCCGCCCTGGCGGCATGTGCCCTTCTGGTTGGGGTGGGCTCGCTCTCGGTGTGGCTCGCCTCCGCGCGCATGACCGAGCTGCTCGAGGACAATCTCCAGGGCTTTACCTACGACCGGCCCGATCTTGCGCCCGACGGGTTCGCCCGCAGCGTTGCGGCCACCCTGAGCCCGGGCGATGTGGTCAGCGTCCGGGGCGACGGCGGCGACCGCCTCGCCTTTCTCCTGTGGCAGCTATCGGGAGCCACGCTGGCGGCCTTTGACGATCCCGAGCGCAGCTCCAACGACCTGCGCGTCCGTTTCGCGGAGCTTGCCGAGCGCTGGGACAGGCGCAACTCACGAGGAGGATTTCGGCCTACCGTTGTCATTCGGCAGGTCGACCCGCCCGCCGGGGAGTACGGAAACCTTTACTGGTCAATGACTCCCTTACGCCGGCCGGGACGAGCAGCGCGGTAGTCGGTCGCGCGTTCCTCGCGTTCGAGGACCGGAACGGTAGCGGATCGCGCGTTGCGCGCATTGGTGGGGGGGCCAGGGGGGGCACACCCAACAGGAACCCGCCCGCCCGTATATTAGATCTAGAGTTCCCCGCCCGGCGCCCTCTCGGTAACCTGTGGCCAATGGATTTTGACCTCGCCGATGAGCAGCATGATTTCGTTCGGTCCCTGCGGTCGTTCGTGGACGACGTCATCCGGCCCCGAGCCGAGGCCTGGGACGAGTCCCACGAGCTGCCTTTGGAGGCGGTCGAGCAGATGGCTTCGCTAGGGCTCTTCGGGCTGCCCTTCCCCGAGAGGTACGGGGGCTCGGGTGCCGACTTCCTCACCCTCTGCCTCGCCATCGAGGAGATCGCCCGGGTCGACTCCTCCCTGGCGATCACGCTGGAGGCGGCGGTCTCGCTCGGCGCCATGCCGATCTATCTCTTCGGCACCGAGGAGCAAAAGAGCAGATGGCTGCCACCTCTGGCGGCGGGGGAAGCGCTTGCCGGATTCGGCCTGACCGAGCCGGGTGGTGGCTCTGATGCGGGTGCAACCCGAACCTCGGCCCGCTTGGCCGACGGCCATTGGCTAATCAACGGCTCGAAGTCGTTCATCACCAACTCGGGGACGGCAATCACGTCGTTCGTGACCGTCACCGCCGTGACTGGAACCAGGGACGGCGACAAGGAGATCTCCGCATTCATCGTTCCTACGGGGACAGCCGGCTTTCAGGTCGGCAAGGACTATCGGAAGATGGGATGGTGGCATTCAGACACCCACGAGCTCTCGTTCAGCGACTGCCGGGTGCCCGAAGATCATCTCCTGGGTAGCAAAGGTGAGGGTTTTCGCAACTTCCTGCGCATCCTCGACGACGGCCGCATCGCCATCGCCGCGCTCGCCGTCGGCCTCGCCCAGGGTTGCCTCGACGAGAGCCTCCGCTACGCCTCGGACCGGACCGCCTTCGGGCGCCCAATCGGCTCTTTCCAGGGCCTGCAGTTCAAGCTTGCCGACATGGCGATGAAAGTCGAGCTCGCCCGAGGAGCCTATTACCGGGCCTCGTGGCTCAAGCAGCAAGGGCGCCCGTACCGTAAAGAAGCCTGTATGGCCAAGCTCTTTGCATCCGAGAGCGCGGTCGACGTCGCCCGCGACGCCGTGCAGATCCATGGCGGATACGGCTATATCGAGGAGTTTCCCGTCTGCCGTCACTTCAGAGACTCGAAGATCCTGGAGATCGGCGAGGGGACCTCGGAGATCATGAGAGTGCTGATCGCACGCGAGCTTGGTCTCACCGGCTCGTGAGCGGGCTCCCCCAGGTCATCTCATCGCCTGCCGAGCTCGCCGTCGCCGTGGCCGGCGCGCAGGCCTCCGGATGCGTGGGGCTAGACACCGAGTTTCTGAGGGAGCGCACCTATCGAGCTCGCCTCTGCCTGGTGCAACTCGCCACCACCGAGGACATCTTCGTAGTCGACCCGGTATCGGGCCTCGATGTGGCGGCAATTGCAGAGCTGGTCTCCGATCCCTCGGTTCAGGTGATCGTCCATGCAGGCAAGCAGGATTTCGAGCTATTCTTCGACCGCTTCGGGGCCGTTCCGGCCAATGTTTTCGACATCCAGATCGCGGCGGGCTTCCTCGGCTACGGCTCCTCACTACCGTACGGAAGACTCGTCGAGGCGGTCACCGGACGAGCCCTCGAGAAGGGGGAGTCCTATACCGACTGGTGCCGGCGGCCGCTGACCGAGGCGCAGCTGCGCTACGCCTCAGACGACGTCGCCTACCTGCTCGAGGTGGCCGGCCGCCTCGAATCAGAGCTGGAAGACCGCCACCGCCTGTCGTGGGCGCAGGAGGAGATGAGTTCGCTTGAGCAGGCCTCGGCCTACGAAAACGATCCCGAACAGGCCTGGCGCCGGGTGGCCGGGAGGGGCAGCCTGAGCGCGAACCGGCTCGGAGTTCTGCGCGAGGCGGCCGCCTGGCGTGAACGCAGCGCGTCCCGCCGCGATCTGCCCCGCGGCTGGGTAGTCAAGGATCCGACTCTGGTCGAGATCGCCCGGCGAGCCCCCAAGGATCTCCGGGGGCTCGAGGCGATTCGAGGCCTGAGCCCAAAGGAGGCCGAACGTTCCCAGAAGGCGTTGCTGGAGGCCATTGCCAAGGGTCGCTCCCATCCCATCGAGGCCGAGCATCCGGCCCCCTCACGGGTTATCCAGAGGAGGGCACGCCTGTTGTCGTCCCTGGCCGACGCGGTCGTCAGGGCACGCTGCGAGGACGCAGGGGTCGCCACCGAGCTCGTCGCCACCCGCTCTGAGCTGGAGTCGCTGCTTTCATTCATCGTGGCGGGCTCCCTGAGGGAGGACGACTACCGCATACTGCGAGGATGGCGCCGTGAGCTGGCTGGCGAGGCGGTGCTTGCCGTTGCCGAGGGCAGGGTCGCGGTGAGGTCGACTGATCTCCCCCCGTACATCGAAGAAGTGGATCTGGGGGGGTGAAGAACATGGCACAGGTGCCACGTTCTAGAATGACAGAGAGCGGAGAGGTGCAGCCGAGATGAAGGCGCGTTGATGGCGGACGACGAAGAGCGCATAGCGCTGTTCCTCGACTTCGAAAACCTCGCTTTGGGTGCCCGGGACCGGGGGGAGAAGCTCGACATGGCGGTCATCATGGACGCCCTCACCGAACGGGGCCGCGTCGTGGCGAGGCGCGCTTACGCCGACTGGAATCTCTTCTCCGACTACCGGCAGGGCCTTCTCTCGCAGCGGATAGAGATGATCGAGATTCCTCAGCGTGCGGGCATGGTGCGCAAGAACGCGGCCGACATCAAGCTTGCAGTAGACGCCCTGGAGGTCGCCTTCCAACGGGATTTCGTGACCACCTTCGTGGTCGGCTCGGGAGACTCCGACTTCACGCCCTTGGTGCTGAAACTAAGAGAGCTCAACAAGCGGGTGATCGGAGTAGGTGTCGAGGGCTCAACCTCCGAGCTGCTGCCCGGCGCCTGCGACGAGTTCCTCTTCTACGAGCGCCTCTTGGGCCCCGGCACCGCACGGTCTGCTCCTCGCAAGCGACGCAAGCCCGACGACGCCGAGGAGGCGGAGGGTTCAGAGCTGTCCGAGATCTCGCGTCTTGTGACGAGCACTCTCGGGGGCCTGCAGCGCAGCCAGAACTCTCCCGTATTGTCCTCGAGCATCAAGCGGGCGATCAAGAGAAAGGACCCCACCTTCTCGGAGGGTGATTACGGCTTCCGGACGTGGGGGGAGCTCATGACCCATCTTCAGGACTCGAGTGTCGTGGAGCTTCGCAGCGGCTCGGCCGAGGGCGACCCCACTGTCGATTTCCCCTCCAACGGCGGGGGCCAGGCGCAAGCCTTCGAGCTACTGCGGGTGGTGGTTCACGAGCTCGAGCAGAAGAACGGGTCCCCCATGCTGTCGGGGCTCAAGAACGAGCTTCGCAGGCGTCAGTCGACCTTCTCCGAGAAGGAGTTCGGTTATGGGGGCTTCTTGCAGTTCGTCAAGGCCGCCGCGGCCAAGGGCGTGATCGATCTGGAGTGGGACGACGTCGACGAGGACTACTATCTGACCACGTAGCCGTTGGTCTTGTGGGGTCAGTGCAGGCAGGAACGGGATTCTAGGGGCGCCAGGAGTCCCAAAAGGGCACCCAGAGGCGCTCAAACCGGAAAGCGTCAGTAGCCCTCGTTGCCCCCGTCCGAGTCGGTGGCCTCGTCCTTGGCCTTGTCCGCCTCCTTCTTTATCTTCTCGCCGGCCTTGTCGGCTTTTTTCTCAACTTCGTTGCCGACCTTGTTGGCTGCGTCCTTGGCCTCTCCGCACGCCACCAAGGCGCCGCCCGGCAGCGCCAGGGCCGCGACCAGAGCCCAGTTGCTCAACTTCGTCTTCATCCGGACCTCCTCTCGTCTGGTTGTGGATGGGACGTACTCCTTTGACGAAAGCGGCCAGGGCGAAGGTTGCGCTCGGGTCCCGCCTGCCCTAAATCTAGCTTTGTGCCAGAAATAGTGCGGAATCCGCCCCTGATCTGACAAAGAACCGAATCCGGGGCGGCCTCCTCAGGACGAGCCGGAGGATGACCGGGTCTCCGGTTCGGGATCTTCGGCCCCCACCTTGAGCGCCAGCCCGGCCGAGTTCGACACCCAGCGCGGAGAGCCCTGCGAGGCTCTCTTGCCCGGGGGCTGACGCAGCCAGGTGCGGGCGATCGCCTTGGTGAAACCCCACGCGTAGCGCATCGTGGTCGGTTTCTTCGTGAGTCCCGAGGCGCGCCGTCGCAGCGTTATCGGGACCTCCGAGACCCTCAGCCCGCGGCGGGCCGCCTCCAGGATCATCTCTGACACATAGAACTGGTCCTGGCGCAGGTCGAGGCGCTGGAGGGCCTCCGCAGTTACCGCTCGATAGCCGTTCGAGGGGTCCGAGACCGAGGTGCGTGAGAGGGCGGTGAGCAGTTTGGAATAGAGCATCACGCCGTGCTTGCGCACGCTCGACTCGACCTCGAAGCTTCCCATGGTCCTCGAGCCCTGGACCATGTCGGCCTCCCCGTCGAGCAGGGGGGTCACCAGCCGCTCCATCTCTGAAGGATCGTGCTGGCCATCGGCGTCGATCGTCACCACGATCCGGGCCCGGGTCCGCAGTGCCGCCTGGTAGCCGAGCCGCACCGCGGCCCCCGACCCTCGCCGCAGGTCTCGCCGTATCACCGCAGCTCCCAATGCCCGGGCGGTCGCCTCGGTCTCGTCGGTGCAGCCGTCGGCGACCACAATTGTCATGACCGGCAGGGCCCCGACCCGGCGAGGCATTTCGCCCAGCACGGTGGGAAGATTGTCCGCCTCGTTGAACGCCGGCAGAACTACCACGCAGGCCCCGTCTGCGGGCGCCACGCCCTCCTCCTCCAGTCGCCGCAACGCCATGTAGTCGACCAGGTCTCCGATCTCGTCGGAGAGCTGGTCCTCGCGCGAGAACCCCCGGAACACGAGCGCCAGCGTGAACAGGTTTGAGAGCACGAGCAGACCGATGATCCGCGCCCGTTCTTGTCCGGGCTTGAACCCCAGGGGGGTAAGAAAAGAGTCGAAGATTCTCGGCGCCAGCGCCGCGATGGTCAGTCCCAGGACCACGAAGAGGGCGGCCACGAGCTCGCCGCGCCGGAGCTGGCCCTTGCGATAGCGAATTATCGCAAAGACGGCCAGCAGCAGGGCGACGACGGCGCCGAAGATCCTCAGAGCCATATTTCAAGTGTCCCATCCGCCATCTCTGACCTCAACCGCTTTAGGCGAGGTGTTTGGAGCGCCGCGCGCCTTGGTGCCGCGCCATGCAAATGGCCGAGCCGGCTCCTTATCAGCCCAACCACGTGCGCAGCAGGCTGCGCGCGTAGCCCATTCCATACCGGAAAACAGGCGGTTTCTTGGTGAAGCCCGCCCGGCGTTCCCTGAACGAGCAGGGCACCTCCCTCACCCGCAGACCGAGCTTGGTGGCCGCTACGGTGACCTCCGAGGCATGGAACTGGTTCTCCCTGAACTCGAGCACCTCGAGTGCTTCTGCAGAGAAGGCGCGAAACCCGCTGGCGGGGTCCGTGATCGGCTGCCCCGCCATGTGAGTGGTTACCCACGCAAACACCTTGAGCCCGTGGGCCCTGCCCCACAGTGGTCGCTCGTAGGCGCCCAACAAGCGTGACCCATGGACGACGTCGGCCTCGCCCCTCACGATCGGGGAGATGAGCCGGGAAAGCTCGAGGGGGTCGTACTGGCCGTCCGCGTCTACCGTCGCGATCACCACCGCACCGCGCTGCAACGCGAGGCGGTAGCCGAGTCTCACCGCGGCCCCCTGCCCACGGCGCAGGTCGCGCCCCGCCACCAGTGCGCCGTGGCGCAGTGCGATGTGCTCGGTGGCGTCGTCGGAGCCGTCCGACACCACAATCTGGTCGACCTTCATACCGAGGATCACATCGGGAATTACCGCCAGCACGTCTTCGATCCCGTCCGCCTCGTTGAACGCGGGAACCACCACCGCGACCGTTCGTTCTGGCGTGACCGAGCGAAGAGGGTTCTCGTGAGTGAACCAGCGGCTCGCGAGACGGTCGGCGTGGTCGCCGAGCAGGCCCTCCAGCCGATCGGTCTTGGAGAAGGCCCGCAGAAGGAGCAGGAACATGGAGATGTTCGAGAGAACGAGCACGCCGAGCACCCGTCGAGCGTCCCCCGGGGGAAAGCCCAGTTGCCGCAGTAGCGGATCGACGGTCGCGGGAGCAACCGAGATCACTCCGAGCGCTCCCCCCAGCAGCGCTGTGATGAGGGCGTCGGGCAGACGCAGCGCCTTCCGGCGGTAACGAGCCGCGGCTACGATTAGCAGCGTCACGGCGACCGCAAGCCCGAGCACACGCAGAAGCATCATCGGACTCGTACCAGGCAACATGGCCGCAGATACTACTTTGGAGAGTCGAGGGGCATGGCCGGCATCGAAAAGGTCCTTATCACCGGTGGCTGCGGATTCATCGGCGCTAACCTCGTCCGCTACCTGCTTGACCGGACGCAATGGTCCTTGCGGGTGCTCGACGACCTTCGTGCGGGTAAGCGAGCCCACCTCGAGGATGGGATGGCAGACATCGTGGTGGGCGACGCCTCAGTCCACGAAACCGCCCGCTCGGCACTGCAGGGCGTCGACGCGGTGGTCCACCTGGCCGCACAGACCGGCGTGCTCCCCTCGCTCGAAGACCCGGAACGAGATTTCTGGGGAAACGCCGGGGCCACTTTCTCGATACTGGAGAGCTGCCGCCGGATGGGCGTCGAACATCTTGTATTCGCCTCTTCAGGAGCAGCTCTGGGCGACGCAGAGTCGCCACTGCACGAGAACATGGTGCCACGGCCTCTGTCGCCCTACGGTGCCGGCAAGCTTGCAGGAGAGGCCTACTGCTGTGCTTACGCCGCGTCCTTCGGCATGCACACCGTGGCTCTGCGCTTCGCCAATGTCTACGGGCCCTTCTCACGCCACAAGCCCAACGCGGTTCCGCTCTTCATCGCTCGAGCGCTCGGGGGCGAACCGCTAGAGATCTACGGCGATGGGTCCCAGACGCGCGATTTCATCTACGTAGAGGATCTCTGCGAGGGCATCTACAGAGCACTTACGGCCGAGGACGTTGCGGGGGAGGTGTTCCAGCTGGGAACCGGCGTGGAGACGTCCGTGCGCCGGCTCGCGGACACCGTCCACGACGCGCTGGGTGGCACTGAGGTCGTGTTCAAACCGGCTCGTTCGGGAGAGGTCAGACGCAGCCGAGTCGACGTCTCGAAAGCTCGATCGATGCTGTCCTTCGAGGCATCCGTGGAGCTGCGTGAGGGAGTTGAGAGGACCGCACGGTGGTTTAGATCATCCTCCTGAATGACGCCCTGCCTTCCACGAGTGAGTCGGATACAGGAGTCTGCGGTTGACCTCCGAGCTGTGTCTCCGCACAGTCTCGAGCAGGTGGTCGATGAGCGTTTCGGACAGGAAGTGCGGTTCGAGTCCCAGGTCCAGTAGCTTCGTGTGCTTGGCGTTGTAATAGTGCTCCTCAGCTTCAACGCGAGGGTTGTCCACGTTCTCGATCATGGGTTCCCAGCCCATCTTCGTCGAGGCATCGGCGACCTTGTGAGCCAGCTCCAAGACCGTGAATTGTTCGGTGAATTGGTTGAAGACCCGATACTCACCCGGGGCGGCGGGGTAGATGGTAGCCAACTCGACGCAGCGCAGTGTGTCTCTGATATCGAGAAACCCGCGCGTCTGACCTCCCTTGCCGTACACGGTCAGCGGATGATCGATTGCCGCCTGCACGCAGTAGCGATTGAGCACCGTCCCCCAGACGTCGTCGTAGTCCAAACGTGTAGCTAGTCCCGCATCCAGGGCGGTCTCGTCTGTGTGTATTCCGTACACGACGCCCTGGTTCAAGTCCGTGGACCGGAGACCCCAGGCACGGCAGACGAACATGATGTTATGGGAATCGTGCACTTTGGAGAGGTGGTAGAAGGATGGTGGCTGCTTCGGGTAGGGCATGAGGTCGCTGCGCCCATTGTGATTGATTTCGAGAAAGCCTTCTTCGATATCGATGTTGGGCGTTCCGTACTCCCCCATGGTGCCGAGCTTTACGAGATGTGAATCGGGGGAGAGATCGTGCATAGCGAATAGAATGTTCATTGTGCCGACGATGTTGTTCACCTGCGTAAGCACGGCATGGCGGCGCGACAGCATCGAGAACGGCGCACTGCGATGTTCGCCGTAGTGGATGATCGCTTCCGGATCGTACTTTTTGAAAACGTGCTCGACAAAGGGATAGTCGGTAACGTCGCCCACCTCCACCCCGATGGGCTTATTGCTGATGCGTTCCCATAGCACGACACGCTCCTGCAACGAAAGGATCGGGACAAGGGAGCTGGCACCGATCTCCAGGTCCCAGAGTCTGCGGTGAAAGTTGTCGACCACGGTCACGGCGTGACCTCTGTTTGCCAGATACATGGCTGTGGGCCAACCGAGATAGCCATCTCCGCCGACAATAAGGATCTTCATACGCTCACTCCCTCAACGCCCCTCAAATCGTGGGCGGGAGCGTATCAGCTGCGTCCCGCGAGCCTGAGCCGAGCCAGGAGAACGGCTGCCCCTCGGCGCTCCTCTGGGGTGAGCCCGGTTGCGCCGTAGGCGATGGCATACACAAGCCCCCCGACGACGGCCGTCGACACCAGGTCGATAAGAGGCGCCGCCGCTATCGCCGAATGCACGATCCACATTGTCGCAGCGCAGGCTGCTCCGGGCAGCACGAGTCTTGAGTAGTTGGCGTCATACGGCTGGATGCCGATGAACCTCCGCACCAGCAGGAGGCGTGCGACATTTGAGAACAGGAAGGTGGCGGCACTGGCTGCGGCCGCGCCCTCGATGCCGTAGCGGGCCCCCAGCCACAGGGCAAGCACGACGTTGAGGGCAATCGATGCCGCGTAGATGAGGAAGTCCGAGCCGGTGCGACCGGTCATGACGAGAATGAAGCCGGCCGAGCCGGTCGCGATATTGGCGACCTGGCCCCCCAGGAGTATCAATAGAGCCGTCTCTCCACCGGAGAACGCTGTGCCGAAGACCGACAGCACCGAGGTGGGACCGATCGCTATCAGCAAGAACACGGGGAGAGTCGCAGCTGCGATCCAGCGGGTCAACGTCTTGTAGAGGCGATCAAGATGTTCTGTTTGTCCGCGATTGTGGAGATCCGCAACGTAGGGAGAGAACATCAGGTTGACGGCCGCAAGAAACAGCATCATGACCTGTGCGGCGCGCAGCGCCGCAGAATAGACCCCCACCTGTGCGTCCGAGACGAAGCGGGCGACGACGAAGAGATCGACCCAGAACAACAGCTGCGCGAACAGGGCCGCAGGCGTCCTTGGGCCGGCGTAGCGAACCAGCTGGGTCAGCCACCCGGGTTCCATGCCCTGTATGTCCCAGTGCCGGCTCGTTCGGCGCCACACGTAGGCGGCGGTGCCGGCCGCCCACACCCAAGACAAGGAGTAGGCCAGAGTGCTGGAGGCGGCGGAGACCGAGAATCGCCACAGCAGCAGGGTCAACGCCACCCACATGACATTCTGTCCTGCCCAGAAGATGTAGAGCGTATAGCGCATTATCTTGAGGCCTCGTGTTGCGGCGAGGTAGACGTTTGTAACGGCGATGAACGGCAGACCCAGAGCCGCCGCCGGGAGAGCAGCGGCGTAGTTGGCCTCGGATATCGAGAACGCCTCCAGGAGGGAGCTCTTGAACGCGACGGCCGCTACTGCGGCCGCAGTGCTTACGATCGCGGCGATGAAAACGGCTCGCGTCACGCGGCCTCTTATGGTGCCGTAGCGGCCCTCTCCTGCCTCTATCGCGACCGCGCGCAGGATCGCCATATCCATACCCGCCCGAGTCCCGAAAGAGGCCACGAACGCGGCCTGGCTCAAGACGGTGACAACGCCGAAGCCCGGCGCTCCAAGGGCACGCGTCAGCAGCACCTGAACCACGAGCATTCCCACCGCTGCAGCAGCGAGCCCCATCACGTTCTGAGATACGCCGGAAAATATCACCAGGTAATCGCGTGAGGCCCCTTCCTCGATATCCGAAACGGGCTTCACGGAGAAGGGCTGCGCCGCGTTGCGAAGGGAAGATCTGGCCGGCGCATCGAGTGTCTGCCCCTCCATCCTGCGAGCTGAGTGGCACCGAGGGCCCCTGCGGGACCCAGGAGCGGTAACGCCGGAATCACGTAGCGGAAGTGATAGACCGTCGTCATTACCGGTGCCAGCAATGCGACTAGGCCGAGCAGGCTGAGAAGCAAACACGCGCTTCCCCGCCGATCCCGCCACCGGGGCCTGGAAGCCCAAGAGCCTGCCAGCCCGGCTATGAGCAGCGCCCCCAGTAGAGGGCCGTAGGTGTAAACGACGCCCTGATAGAGGCGCAGAGCGGCTGCAGGGCCCGCGGCAATGCGGAACTCGGCCATCCGCAGCTCCGGGGGCGCTGAGCCCCCGAGCCGCTTCACATGCGAGCGGGGATCGGCGTCTTCCAGGGTGCGAGGAAAGCGCCAGCGGGCGACGTTGGGTTCCTGGCTGGGCGGCGACCGGGGCGCGAAGAAGCGTAGGAAGTCATAGCCGACCGCGCCTGCATACTCAAGTGGCTTGGCGAAGATCATGCGCCGCGAGAAGCTCAGGAGAATCTGGTTGGCTCGAGGGGAGCTGGTCAGCTCCCTGGGCAGATCCAGACTCCAGAAGCCCGTGGGCACGAAACCCTGCTGCGGCGGTTCCTCGATGCAGAGGGCAGTCTGGGATGGTGGAACATCGACTCCCTTACAGCTTGCAAAGCTCGCTATCCGCCCGTAGAGGAAGAACCCGTTGCGGTTGCTCACTCCCGCACTGCCCTGCGCAACCCGAAACCATGTGCCGTAGACGACGAGCGGGAGGATGAAGCCGAGCACCAGACAACCAAGCCTTAGCAATCCCACGCGTCGAATGAGTGCGTAGAGCAGAAACGGTGCAATCAGCGCCAGCCCTACGAAGCGAGTAAGCCCCGACAGGGCGACGAGGGCGCCGGCCCCTGCGAGAGCCGCCGGGGAGGGCTGGGCTCGCCATAACACCAGGGCGACCGAGGACACCACGAGCGTGGCGAACAGTGCCTCCGTGAGCACGTATTGCTCGATGATGAGCTGATAGCCGTCCAGGAGGATCGGTGCCGCGCCCAGAGCAGCGGGGTTGGGCTGGGCTCCCAGGCGTCTGAGCAGGGCATAGAGGAGCAGCCCGATGCCCAGGCCCAAAGTGTGCTGGATGAGGGGGATGAGGGCGAGGTTGTGTAGCGCCAGAGCAGGCTTTATGAGAGCGGGATAAAGGAAGGGCCGGAAGCCCGACGGCGATCCACCACGCGCCTGGATGAGATAGGCGAGGGTGTCCAATTGGAGTAGCAGGGCAGGCTGATAGGCAAAGAAGACCACCGCCCGCAGGAGCCCTCCCACGGCGAACAAGGCTGCAAAGAGCGCGTTATCCCGCATCATCTGGGCGGGCCTGGTGCGGGACCGGCCGGCGCCGATGGTTCGGGTGGCGACTGAGGCGAGGTCCACAGGATGAGTCTCCCACCGTAGCGAGATCCCCAGCCCCACGCTCCCCGGGCCTCTCCTGCGGCCGGGTTGCCGCCCCCTGCCCTTCCGGTTTGAGCCTCTCCTAAACGTCAAGCTGCCGGCGAGCACCGCTCTCGGCCGTGGGGCTCGTCACCCGGTCGCGAGGGCTCTCATGCTGACGATACCGACGAGCTTTCCATCCTCCATCACCGGGAGGTGACGGAAGCCGTGGGCCATCATGAGAGACAGAGCGGCACCGGCGGTGGTGAAGGGAGTGATTGTGCGGGGCTTGCGGGTCATGCATTCGCCCACGGGCGTCGTCCACGGAACGAGTCCGTTGGCGACGGCCCGCATCAGGTCTCTTTCGGTGACGATGCCGGCAACGCGGCCGTCATCCATGACTATCGCGGCGCCGACTCGCCGCTCCATCATGGACTGGGCAGCCTTGTCCAAGTTCGTCTTGAGAGACAGGGAGATGACGTCTGGGATCATGCAGTCTCCGACTCTCTTGACACGTGACGATTTCTCAGCGCCTTCGTCGTTCGAGCCTTCGCCGCTTGTTTGTTCGCCTATTTGCTCGAGCACAGCGCGGAGCAGATCTCTGATCGATAGCACTCCGGCGACTGTGTGGTCATCGTTGACGACGATCAAATGCCTGAAGCCTTCACCTAACATGCGAGTTGCGGCCTGCATTGCATCTACGGAGGGAGCGAGAGTGAAGGCCTTCTTGGTCATGTAGGACTCGATGGAACTCGTGTTCGGATCGGCCCCGCCGGCCAGCGCGAACAGGAGATCGCGCTCCGTAAAGATTCCGGGCGCCTGGCCTTCCGACGCAACTACAACCGAGCCTACCCCGTGCTCTGCCATCCGCTCTGCCGCCCGCCGAAGGCTGCGGGAAGGCTCGAGCCCGACCACGGAGCGATTGATAAGCGTCGCGATCTCCACTATCCGTTGTCCTTGGCGCTTGCCGTCTGGGCCACCAGCAGGAGCTGTGTCAGGGCCAGGGACTCGGAGCGGCGCGTCTTCTCGCCGTCCTGGAAGCTTCCGATCGCATCGCGCTGGAGGTCGTGGCCATCCAGACCCATGCCTTCCCAGATGATGTCCTCAACGGTGGCCGACACGTCTGACGGCATCGAGCCCTGAACCTCCATGACGTCGGCGGGCTTGCCGCCATCGCGCGCCAGCGAGATCCGAATGGGTTCAAAGGAGCGGACACGCGTCTTTTCTGCCAGCTCCATGAGATAGGGATGCGGAAGCACTGGTCTCAACACGACTCGAACATCCAGCGTGGCGGCGTCCACATCAAGCGAAGGACCGGGTGGATGGAAGCGGACCACGATGTCGGCGTGCTCGCGCTGCGGCCGAATGAAGGCTTCCGAATCGGGTTCGCGGCGTTCCAGATCGGCCAGTACCTGCTCCTCGTCGTAGTTGCGTTTCGTGCAATCACGAGTGATCTTCCATCTCCGTCGCAGGTCTTCGGGAGGATCCAGGTAGACCTTGACGTCGAAGCAGTGACGCATCGCCTTGGTGTGATAAGGGAGCAAGCCTTCGATGACGACAATGTCGCGAGGTTCGATGAGCTCCGGAGCCTCGAGTGTCCCGTGGCTGTGTCCGTAGACGGGTTTGAGGATCGTCTCTCCTGCGGCCAAGAGCCTTAGGTGCTGTTCCATGATCCCGATGTAATTGCATTCGGGGTTGAGCGGGGTGATGGTGAGCTCCTTGCGCTGCTCGCGATCATAGCGATGGTAGTCATCTACGCACACCGCTGTGACGCGCTCGGCGCCGAATACGTTGACGATCCCTCTCGTCAAGGTCGTCTTGCCGGCCGCGGAATCTCCGGCGATGCCGAGCATTACCGGCCTCGTCCGGACGCTCCCAGCGAGCGCTCCTTGCTGAACCGCGTCCGAGCTCAAGAGCGTTCCATGTCGGCCGTGTACTTGCCCGCCCGCGCCAGGCTTGTGAGCTTGACCCGGTGGTGGAAGGCCTCCTGTCCGGCGCCGAAGTTCGATTCCTCGCCTTTCCAGGCGTCAAGCGCCGGCTGCTGCAAGGCGCGCGCGAACGAGAAGCTTAGTTCCCAAGGGTGAGGGCCCATGTTGTTCATGGCGTTGAGGTGGGCCGTGGCGTGTTTGCTGCTCTGTCCTCCCGAAAGGAAGACGATCCCGGGGACCGCGGCAGGAACGACGTCTCTCAAGCAGCGGACTGTCTGTTCCGCGACCTCCTCGACGCTTATCTGCTGAGGGCAGTCCTTGCCCGGAAGCACCATGTTGGCCTTCAGCAACATCCCATCGAGCATCGCCTGCTGCTCGAACAGCTCGTCGAAGAGGGCATGAAGTGTTTTTGCGGTGACCTCATAACAGCGCTCGATCGTGTGATCGCCATCCATGAGAACCTCGGGCTCAACGACGGGAACGATGCCAGCCTCTTGGCACAGGATCGCGTAGCGGGCCAGCGCATGTGCATTGACGCCGATGCAGTAAGAGCTCGGGAGACCGTCACCGATCGCAATCACCGCGCGCCACTTGGCAAAGCGCGCACCCAGCTCCCGGTACTCGCTCAGGCGATCGCGCAGCCCGTCGAGCCCTTCGGTGACCTTTTCTCCGGGGGAGGCGGCAAGTTCCTTGGCGCCCGTGTCCACCTTGATGCCGCAGATGATGCCGTCGCGCTGAAGCTGCTCGGGGAACGGCGTTCCCTCAATGGTCGACTGCCTGATGGTCTCGTCATACAGGATCACGCCGCTGATTTGTTCGGATGCACCGGGCGTGGTCGTGAGCATGCTGCGGTAGAAGCGCCTCGACTCGTCGGTGGACGAGATTCCGAGGCTCTCCAACCGCTTCATGAGAGTGGGCGTGCTCTCGTCGGCGGCCAGGATGCCCTTGCCCGGCGCTACGAGAGCGGAGGCGGTGGAGCGCAGTTTTGTAGCGCCCATGTCAAAGGCTCCCTTCCCAGATGCCTTGTGCGGTCTCTTCCGAGGCCGAGTCTAAGAGCGGCGGCTTGTCTTTTGAATCCCCGGGTGAGATTAGATCAGGGGTGACGCCCAAGTCGTAGACCGGCCATCCGTCGTCCGCGGCCCTAGCCGCGGGGTGAAGGGGGTGCTCTTGGGCCGAGCCGGCGCTCAGGAGATGTTCCACGAAGGTCCCCCGCAGCAGCAGGGCATCGGCGATCAGTCGCCGATGGCAGTGCCACCAGAGGGTCTCGGCGCACAAGACCGCCGCCGACTCGCAGCCGGCAGCCTCTTCGATCGCTTCCAAGGCGGCTCGGAACTCGGCGGTGTCCATGTGGTCGGCGTAGGCACGAAAGGACCGGTTGCGCCAGGCCGGGTGCCGGCTGTTCTCGGCCCCCTTTCGGCGCCCGCCTAGCTCTTCGCCGCGCCACTCGTAGTCGAGCTCCGCAACTCTCAGAGATCGCGCCAGAGCGGCTCGGGAGAATTGGGGATGTCGGCGGGAGCCGGGGAAGCGACGGACATCGACCAGTCGGCACACACCCGCGCTCTGGAGCATCTCGATCAGCTCGGCTGAGGTCTTGGTGCCATGCCCGATCGTGTGGACGAGGGCCATGGCGGGCTAACCTAATGGTCCGTCATATGCCCGAGCTACCAGAGGTCGAGTCCGTCCGCCGCCAGCTCGACCCCGCGCTTGCCGGCCGCACCGTCGTGCAGGTGTGGGCCGATCCCATCCCCTCCATCCCGCGCCAGTTCACGGGCCTCGACCGGCTTGCAGGCCGCACCATCGCGAGGGTTTCTCGGCGCGGCAAGTTCCTCATCGCTCCACTCGACCGCGACCTCGAGCTGATCATGCATCTCGGTATGACGGGTCAACTGGGGTTCGACCTCCTGGGCGACCCCTATGTGAGGGCTCGGCTGCGGTTTGACGACGAACGCACGCTGACGTTTCGTGACGTGCGCCG
>JACDAL010000058.1 GCA_013695465.1 Actinomycetota bacterium
CGATTCTCGCCCGTCGGCTCTCCGTGGAACACCCTCTGATAGGCCCACAGCAGATAGATCGCGGCCAGCACTATGCCGAAGGCGGCCGGGAGCACCCAGTAGCGATACTCGTTATAGGTCCCGAGCAGCACCAGGAACTCGCCCACGAACCCGTTGAGCGCAGGCAGCCCCAGCGACGAAAGGGCAACCACGAGAAAGATCCCGGCCATTACCGGGGCAGACTTGGCGAGGCCACCGAAGTCGGCGATCTGACGCGTGTGCCGTCGATCGTACAGCGCGCCGACAAGAAGGAACAGGGCACCGGTCGACAGCCCGTGGTTGACCATCTGCAGGATGCCCCCGCTCATGCCCTGCACCGAGCCTACAAACAGGCCCAGCATCACGAAACCGAGATGCGCCACCGACGAGTAGGCCACGAGCCGTTTGAGGTCCTTCTGGACGATCGCAATCAGAGCCCCGTAGATGATTCCGATCACAGCTAGAGCCATGAGCAGCGGCGCAAGCTCGCGGGCCGCGTCGGGGAACAGCGCGATGCCGAAGCGGATGAATCCGTAGGCGCCCAGCTTCAGCAGCACGGCGGCAAGGATCACCGAGCCCGCGGTGGGCGCCTCAGTATGAGCGTCGGGAAGCCAGGTGTGCAAGGGCACCAGCGGCACCTTTACGGCGAACGAGGCAAAGAACGCCAGGAACAGCAGCCGCTGCACGTCGAGGGCCAGCGGGGTGCCGAGCAGAGCCTCGTAGTCGAAGGTGGGTTGATCGGCGGTGAAGTAAAGATAGAGGATCCCGGCCAGCATCACCAGCGAGCCGACGAGCGTGAACAGAAAGAACTTCATGGCCGCGTAAACGCGGCGTCCGTATCCCCACATTCCGATGATGAAGTACATGGGGACCAAAGAGGCCTCCCAGAACACGTAGAAAAGGAACATGTCCAGCGCGCAGAACACTCCCAGCAGCGCGGTCTCGAGCGCCAGAAAGAAGATGAAGTAAGGCTTGACCCTGCTCGATATCGACCACGACGCCAGCACACCCAGCGGCATGAGAAACGTCGTCAGCATCACCATCCATAGACTGATGCCGTCCAGCCCAGTCTTGTAGGTCACTCCCCACTCGGGAATCCAGCTCTTCGAGGTTCCGAGCTGAAAACCCACCTCGTTCGCGTCGAAGCCCATCACCAGACCAATCGACAAAAGGAAGGAAGCCGCCGTTGCGCAAAGGGCTGTGGTGCGGATCAAGGAGAAGGCGTGGTTCGGAACGAAGGCGATGATCGCGGCCCCGATCAGAGGAACGAACAGCACGAGATCGAGCAGAGAAAAGCCGCTCACAGAACGCCCCTGAACGCCAGGAGCGAAAAGGCCACGACAACCCCAAACAGAAACGTCAAGGCGTAGTTGCGAATGTAGCCCGTCTGTACGCGTCGCAAGGCCCATGAGGACTGCCCCACCAGCCAGGCAACACCGTTGACCGCACCATCCACGATTCGGGCGTCCAGAAAATTGGCGCAGAAGCTCGCCAGGGCCTTGCCCGGCAACACGATCGCACGCCCGTAGAGCTCGTCGACGTAGAACTTGTGTTGAGTTGCATTGACAAGGGGAGAAAAACGCTCGTGCAATGTCTCCAAAGGCTTCTGACCCGAGGGCAAGGCATATAGGAAGCGCGCAGCGGCAATTCCCGCGACGCCTGCCACCAGAGCGATAGCGCCGAGAATCCACGGCACGATCCCCCCCGGCACTTCCGAGTGACCTACCGCCGGCTCCAGGAAGACTTCCAGCGTCAGTGCGCCGGGGAGGTTGATCGCCCCCCCTATGACCGCCAGCGCCCCCAGCGGCAGGAGTGCTGCGGCCATGCTCGGGGGCGCATCGTGGACGTGCAGATTCCCAGGGGTGACGAGCTTGCCCTCGAACACTCGGAAGTAGAGACGCGACATGTAGAAGGCGGTCAGTACCGCAGTTACGGCTCCGATAAGCCATAGCAGGAACTGTCCCTCATGCCATGCTGAGGCGAGGATGGCGTCCTTCGAGAAGAACCCCGAGAACGGGATAATGCCGGAGATGGCGAGCCAGCCCATCATGAAGGTCCAGCCGGTCACCGGCATCGCCTTTCGCAGACCACCCATCCTTCGCATGTCGGTTTCACCTTTCAGGGAGTGCATGACCGATCCGGCCCCCAGGAACATGAGCGCCTTGAAGAAGGCGTGAGTTACGAGATGAAAGATCGCGACCGAGTAAGCTCCCACGCCCAGAGCCAAAAACATGTAGCCGAGCTGGGAGACTGTCGAGTAAGCGAGCACCCGCTTGATGTCGTACTCGGCGGTCGCCAGCAGACCGGCCCACAGCGCGGTCAACGCACCGATCCAGGCAACCACTAGGAGGGCCGGTCCTCCGGACGCCTCGAACACCGGCGAGAAGCGGGCAATCATGTAGACACCGGCAGTCACCATCGTCGCCGCGTGGATGAGGGCCGATACTGGAGTCGGTCCTTCCATAGCGTCGGGGAGCCACACGTAGAGGGGAATCTGGGCGCTCTTGCCTGTGGCCCCCCCGAAAAGTAGCAACGCTGCAGCGGTCGCCACTCCCGCGGCCATACCTCCGGCCTCGGCGTTGACCTGTCCCACCGTCAGCGAGCCGGCGGAGGCCGACAGAACGAAGATCCCGATGAGGAAAGAGAAGTCACCGACGCGGTTGACGATGAACGCCTTCTTGGCCGCGTTGGCAGCAGCGGGCCGCTCGAACCAGAACCCGATCAACAGATACGAGCACAACCCCACGCCTTCCCAGCCGACGTAGAGCAGGAGGAGGTTGTCGGCCAGCACCAGCAGCAACATCGAAGCTGCGAACAGGTTCATGTAGGAGAAGAAGCGAGCGTAGCGCGCCTCCCCGTGCATGTAGCCGATCGAATAGATGTGGATCAGAGTGCCTACGCCGGTAACCACCAACACCATCACGATCGAGAGTGGGTCCACCAGGAGTCTGGCGGCCGCCTCGAAGTCGCCCACCTCGATCCATTCGAACGCTGTAACGATGACGGAGCGTTCCTCGGCGTGAAGCCCCAGGAGATCGACCAGCATCGCCAGCGCCAGCAGGAAGGGCACCCCTATGGCTGCGGAAGCAACGATCCCCGCGGCCTTGCCGATGCGCTTGCCGAAGATCATCAAGAGCAGCGCTCCGGCGAGCGGCAACGCGATCACGTAGGGAGCCAGGTCGATCACACGCTCACCATTTCAGCAGGCTCACATCGTCGACGTTGGCCGTCCCCCTCCGCCTCGAGATCACAAGGATTATGGCGAGACCCACGACGACTTCCGCTGCGGCCACCACCAGCACGAAGAAGACGAGAATCTGACCGTCGACGTGGCCCCACATGCGAGAGAAGGTCACGAATATGAGATTGATCGCGTTGAGCATCAGTTCGATGAACATGAAGATCACGATGGCGTTCCTTCTTGTGAGTGCCCCCACTACGCCGACCGAGAACATCAATCCCGCGAGCGCAAGGTAGTAGCCGGGAGGCACGCTCATGCCGCGGCCCCCTCTTTGTCGCTGCCGCTTGCGCTTTCGGCGCCCGTGCCGGTGTTCGGTACTCTCCCGATGCGCCGGGCAAGCACCATGACCCCGACTATGGCGACCACGAGCAGCACCGAGGTCGCCTCGAACGGGAGCAGATAACGAGAGAACAACTCGGCCGCAAGCGCCTTGACATTCCCGGGATTCTGATTGAGCTCGGTGAGGGCAGTGGCTTGATCCTCGCCTCCGGCGGCGAGCTCCACGCCCCTGACTGCGACCCACAGTATCTCGGCCGCCAAGAGGCCGCCCAGCCCAATGGCGAGCGGGCGCTGGCCCGGCAGAGGATCGATGAGCGCCTCGCGCGTGTCTACACCCAGAAGCATGATGACGAACAGGAACAGCACCATGATCGCGCCCGCATACAGGATGATCTGGACCGCCGCCACGAAAAATGCGCCCTGGAGCAGAAACCCAAGCGCCAGCGCGACCTGGGTGACGACCAAAAACAGGGCCGCGTGAACAGCGTTGCGAGCGAACAGCATCGCCAGCGACGCCCCCAGCGCCATCACGAACATCACCCCGAAGACAAAGTACTCGAGGTTCATCCTCCGCGCTTTCGGTCGAGATCCTCACCCAGACTCCATGTGGCAGGGACCTCTCTTTTCGTCTTCCAGTGGCGCTTGATGGGTTCGTCGATGATGAGCTGGTCCTTGGTGTAGATGAGGCCCTCTCGCGACGGCCCGGAGATCTCGTACTCGGTGGTCATGAGCAGAGCCTCAGTCGGACACGCTTCCACGCACAGTCCGCAGAATATGCAGCGCAGGTAGTTGATCTGGTAGATCTGCGCGTAGCGCTCGCCCGGGGAGAAGCGCGCCTCCGGTGTGTTCTGCGCCCCGACGACATAGATCGCATCTGCGGGGCAAGCGCCCGCACAGAGCTCGCATCCGATGCACTTCTCGAGGCCATCTGGGTGGCGGTCGAGGATGTGCCGCCCCTTGAAACGGGGAAACGGCTGTCTTCGCACTTCGGGATAGGCGACCGTCTCCTTGCGCTTGAACACGCTCTTGATGACGACCTTCATGCCGGTCATGATCTCAGGCAGAGCCACGGTCGTCTCCTGACTGAGGGTTCACGGCGAAAGCGAGGCGGGGGTCTCCGCGACCGACCCAGGCCAGAATCAGCCCGGCCAGGACCACAAACACTGCCAGGCGAATGTTTCGCGACACGCCCTCGGTGTTCACGGTCGCGGTGACCACTATCCACAACAGGGCAGCGGGAATCAGCCGCTTCCATCCGAGCCACATCAAGCGGTCATAGCGCAAGCGCGGAAGTGTGGCCCGGAGCCAGATGATCAGGTAGACGACGACGAGAGTCTTGGCAAGAAACCACAGCAGGGGCCATAGCCACGGCAGGATGCCGAGCCCGGGGCCGTGCCAGCCTCCGAAGAAAAGACTCACCGCCACCGCCGAGAGGACCACGACGTGGATGTACTCCCCGAGGTAGAACATCGCGAAGCGGATCCCCGAGTACTCGGTGTGATACCCGGCGATCAACTCGGTCTCGGCTTCGGGGAGATCGAATGGAGCCCGGTTGGTCTCTGCGATCCCGGCCACGAAGAAGATCGCGAACGCCGGCCATTGCGACCAGATGTACCAATTGGGCACGATCGAGAAGATGTCCTGCAACTGTTCCAGCACCGGGATGCCGTCGAAAAAGGTGACGTTGCCGACGGTACCTGCCTGCGCCGCGACGATGTCGCTCAGGGAAAGGCTCCCCGCCACCATGGCGATTGGCACCAAAGACAAGCCCAGCGCGATCTCATAAGAGATGAGCTGTGCGGTCGAGCGCACGCCGCCGAGCAACGGATACTTCGAGCCGGACGCCCAACCCGCCAGCACGACGCCGTATACACCCAAAGACCCCATCGCCAAGAAGTAGAGAATACCGATGTTGATGTCCGCGATTACAAAGTCCACGCGCCTGTCGCCCACGGTGACGTGGTCTCCAAGCGGCACCACGGCGATGGCGAGAAAGGAAGGGACCATCGCCGCCGCGGGGGCGATCGCATAGGTCCAGCGATCTGCGGCCGCGGGCCGAAAGTCCTCCTTGAAGAAGAGCTTGATGCCGTCGGCGATCGCCTGCAGCAAACCGAATGGCCCCCATCGGTTTGGCCCCACGCGCGCTTGCATGTCGGCGATGACCTTACGCTCCATGTAGGTCACGAGCGCCGCCGTCAACAGTAAGGCGACGAACACGACCACGACTTTGATGAGGCCGATGAGCGCAACCGCTCCAATGAGATCGACTACTCCGCTCACGCCTTTCTGACCTCGACTCGGGTGTCGAGCCCGGACATGAGCCGGTTGGCCTTCAGCCCCTTCTGGTCGTAGGGCACGAATACGGCACCCTTCGAGATATCGGACAAGAACACCTCTAGCTCTGCTTCGAAGCCTGAGCCGGACACGATCGCTCGCTCACCTTCGGACAAGCCCAGTTCCGCCGCGTCCTCGGGGTTCATCTCGACAAAGGCCGGTCGCGCGATCCCACGGAGGGCCTTTGACTTCGACACCATCGTGCCCTCGTCGTAGAGGAGCCGCCCGCTGTAGAGAGCAAAGCCGACGGCCTCAGCCGGACGCGGTGTGAAGGGGTGGTCTCCGTCGAAGCCGCCGTTGGAGGGCGGTGCGGGCGCGATGATCCCGGGCCGCTGTCGCGCCTCGAAGGCTCGCAACTCCCACGACAAGGGCCAGTTCTGGCCCGTCTGAAAAGGGCTCCCCGAGCGAAAGCCCTTCGGGTACTGGCCCCCCGGCCCGGCTACGACCGCATGAGCAGGCGCGTGGTCGGGTCCCGACGCATAGCCCGACTCCTGCGCGGGATGGGGCGCAAGCGAAGCCTGATTGAGATGGGAGACCTCGATAGCAGAATGAGTGGGTACGTTGGCCCGGATATCCGACCACACGTCCTCGAACGTGATCCAACCCCAGTCCTCACCCAGTGAGCGCGCCAGCGACGCACACGCGCGCCACGGCTCGAGGGCCGCGCCCGGTGGCGCCAGCAACGGCTCGAGCTTCTGCAACCGCCTCTCGAGATTGGTGAATGTAGCCTCCCGTTCGGCATAGGCCGCGCTCGGCAGAACCACGTCGGCATGGGTTGCCGTCTCGGTGGCGAAGAGCTCGATCACGACCGTGAACACACCGCTCTCGAGCGCCCGCTTCGCCAGAGCGGCGTCGGGAAAGTCCGAGATCAGGTCTGCGCCAAAGATCACGAGAGCATCTAGCTCCGAGGCCGCTGCGGCTTCCAGCATCTCCCTCGTGCCCATGCCTTTCTCGGCGGCCGGCGCTTGGCCTGCATCAAGCAGCGGGTGACAGCCCATGTCGAGCATGCCTTGAGACCCCGCGTGCGGTGGACAAATCAATAGCTTGGCTTCCCGCTCGTGGGCGAGAGCCAGGACGGCCTGAAGGATGGGAGTCTCGTCGCGTCCTGCAGCGGCCGGCCCCCATGCCACCACGAACGGATCCCCGATGTCGTTGACCGCTTCAGCGGGTTGTGCAGTGGCTCGCATCAGTCCGGCAACGGCCCGTGCCTCTGCCCCCGGCTCGCAGCGGATGGCGTGGGTAGCGAAGACATCGAGCGAGATGCGCCGAGGTGAGCACACGATCAGCTTTGCGCCCTTGTCCAGCACCGCCTTGCGCAACCTCAAGTAGAGGACCGGCAAGGTTTCCTTGGGATCCGGACCCACCCACAGGATGGTGCGAGCGCTCTCGAGATCGTTGAGTGTCGCGCTTGAACCTGCCGCGCCCGAGAGTCCAAGCGCCAGCTCGTAGGGAGCACCCGCATCTTGGATGCGAGCATCTACGTGCGGTGTTTCGAGCACGGACTTTGACAACTTGGAGATCGCCCAGGCGTCTTCCGTGGTGAGATGCCCCGAGGCTATGACGCCTATCCTCTTGCCGTCCCGCAAGCGCGCGGCGATGGCATCCAGGGCCTGTCCCCAGGAAGCTTGTTCGAAGTTGTCGCCTTTGCGCAACAGAGGAGTTCGCAGCCGCTCCTCGGAGCCGACGTAGTGATAACCGAAGCGGCCCTTGTCGCAGGTCCAGAAGTCGTTCACGTTCTCGTTGGGGAGCGCCTGCGTCCGGACGAGCTTGTCAGAACGCGCATCGTTGGTCATCGGGCAGCCAACCGAGCAATAGGCGCACACACTGGGTGCGCTCATGAGATCCCAGGGCCGTGACACAAACCGATAGGGCTTCGATGTCAGGGCTCCGACCGGGCAGATTTGGATGGTATTGCCCGAGAAGTAGCTGTCGAATGGCTCGTCCTTGAAGGTCAGAATTTGAGTTCCGGGTCCACGGTCGACGAGCTGGATGAAGCGGTCGCCCGCCACTTCGTCGGAGAAGCGAACGCACCGCCAGCACAACACGCAGCGCTCGCGGTCGAGCACGACGAGATCGGAGATCTCGAGAGCCTTCTCGAAGGTGCGCTTGGGTTCGACGTAGCGGCTGGAACCGGGCCCGTGCCTGAATGTCTGGTCCTGAAG
>JACDAL010000078.1 GCA_013695465.1 Actinomycetota bacterium
CCTCGCTGGCCGAGCGTGGCGCGGAGATCGACAAGCTCGAAGGTCTAGGGCTGCTCGAGCGCTCCGACGGGTGGCTGCGGCTGACCGAGCGCGGCACCCTCGTTGCCAACGAGGTGAGCTGCCGCCTCTTGTAGCTGTTGCATTGGTTCAGAGCAAGCCCGAACCTGCCGACAAGAGACACAAAAGCAGCAGTCCAAACAAACCAGGGGAAAATGTCCACTCCCAACTTGACATTGCTCTATGGAATCGAGCCGGCCAGGCGCCCCACCGGCCTGGAGCGGGCTACCCGAAGCATGGCTGAGCTGGTCTCGGATCTCGGGCCGATGCAGGAAGCGGGCGATGTCTCGGACCTTCTGGCCGGGCTCGCCCACGCCGTGAGGCGAGAGGTGGCCGCCGACGCCGTCCTGGTGTCGCGTTACGACGCGCAGCTAGACCTGGTGTGCGACGGTGGGGCCAGTGTGCGACCGCCGGCGACTCTCAACTTCGTCGCCGAGCAGTACAGCCTCGACGAGTACCCGGCAACTCGCGAGGTTCTCGTCACCGGCAAGGCGATAGAGATTGCGAGATCGGATCCCGAAGCCGATCGCAACGAGACCCGCTTTCTCTCCCAGTACGGATTCTCCCGGTCGCTCATCTGCCGGCTGGTTCACTCGGGGGCGCCTTTCGCCACAGTCGAGGCCTACCGCACCGAGGACCGGGCCTTCCGCCACGATGATCCAGCCCGGGTGGACGTGCTGTGCGCGTTCGCCTCCAGCGCGCTGACTCGCCTCGAGCTGGCGGCGCAGCTCGAGGGCCACTACACGATGACGATGGAAGCGCTGGTGTCTGCTCTAGAGGCGAGAGATCCCCACACCGAAGCACACGCGGGGCGCATCCGGGACCTCTCCACTGCCTTGGCGGTTGCTTTGAGGCTCCCGAGCGAGGAGCGGCGCGCGGTGAAGCTCGGTTCGATCCTGCACGACGTCGGCAAGATCGGAGTACCGGACTCGATTCTGCTCAAAGAGGGTTCCCTCGACGAGCAAGAGTGGAAGCTGATGAAACGGCATCCGGTCATCGGGGAGCGAATGCTGCGGTCGGTCGAGTTCTTGGCCCCGGCCTGGCCGATCGTCCGCCACCATCACGAGCGGTGGGACGGGCGAGGCTATCCGGACGGGCTCGCCCGCGAAGACATTCCCGTAGGCGCCCGCATCGTTGCGGTCTGTGATTCCTTCGACGCCATGACCTCGAACCGCCCCTACCGCAAAGCCCTCTCGCTGGCGCACGCGTTCGAGGAGCTGACCAGGAATGCTGGGAGCCAGTTCGACCCCGCCTGCGCGGAGATGCTCGTGGAGGTGGTGAGCAGCCTGGGCCAGGATCGCGTCGAAGAGCGTTTGGTCCGCTACGCCGACTGACCCACGAAGTGCTATTAACGGTGCATGGCTTCAACCTATGTCGGCGTGTCGGGTCCCGGGCGGGCCCAGCCTTCCGAACTTTCCGCGGCCGAGCGCGTCGGATCTCTACTCGCTGAGCGCGGTGCGGTTGTCGTTACTGGGGGCCTGGGTGGGGTCATGGAGGCCGCTTGTCGTGGTGCCAAGTCGGCCGGAGGCACCACTCTCGGCATCCTTCCAGGCTTGGAACGCTCAGAGGCCAACCCGTGGGTCGACGTGACCCTGCCAACGGGCATGGGGGAGATGCGCAACACCCTCGTGGTCCGCGCCTGCGATGTCTTGATTGCGATCGCGGGCGAGTTCGGAACGCTTTCGGAGGTGGCCTTGGCGCTCAAGACCGGTGTGCCGGTGGTCGGGATCGGCACGTGGGAGCTACGCAAGGGGGGCGAGGAGGTGGCCGCCTTCGAGCGGGCCTCGGACCCCGAGACAGCCGTCGAGCTCGCCTATCGCGTTCTGAGCGTCCCAGAGTAAAGTTTTGTTGCGGGGACGCTCAAAACGCGTTCGGAGGTCAGCTCCCGGTTTCGGCCCGTTTTTTCAGACCTGCGGCGAACTTGTCGAACGACGGCTGGAGGTCTGGCATCGACTTCCAGATCAGCGGCAGGAGAGGGCCCGTGTACTCCTCTCGTACGGTGAACTTCGTCGCTCCCGTGCTCTGCGGCGAAAGTTTGAAGGTGCGGACGCCCTTGAACAGCCCCAAGGGCATGCCCCCGCTCCAGGTCATCGCCCTGCCTGCTTGGAAGTGGGTCACGGTTACGGGAAACGCACGTGAGGGGTTGGCCTCGGAGACGACCTTGATCTTTTCGCCCGGAGCGATGCGGCCCTCCACCTCCTTTACCCCCGACTCCCACTGCGAGTAGGAGGGTGCATCGATGAGGATGGACCAGATGGTTCCGGGATCGGCTTCGATCGTCGACGTTGCTTCGTAGTCTTTCATGCGGCCTCCGAGAGTAAGCTTTGGTAACAAGAAAGTTACCATGAGCCGATGACTGCGCACGCGGGCGATCCCTTTGGCGCCCTTGGAGACGAGAATCGAAGGGCCATCGTCGAGCTCCTGCGTTCGGGGGACAGGTCGGTTCGGGAACTCGCCGACGAGCTGCCCATCAGCCGTCCCGCCGTCTCTCGCCACCTTCGACTGTTGAAAGAAGCCGGGCTTGTGACCGACCGGGCCGAGGGGACTCGGCGCCTTTACGGGCTCCACGACGAGGGCATCGCCGCGGTCCGCGACTATCTCGAGCGGGTGTGGGGAGAAGCCGCGACGCGCTTCAAGCTCTTTGCCGAGAACACGGCCGATGCCCGGCCCCCCAAGACGTGATGGCGTCTCTCGAACTCGAGTTCACCGTGGAGTGCTCCACCGAGCACGCGTTCGAGACGTGGGTGTCGAGGACGGCGAGCTGGTGGCCGCGCGATCACACTCGGTCGGCGGATCCACAAGCGACGGTTGGCTTCGAGCCGCGCATCGGCGGGCGCATTTACGAGCGAACCTCCACAGGAGTGGAGTACGACTGGGGTGAGGTGCTCGTCTGGGAACCGCCTCACCGGCTCGCCTATCTGTGGCACATCGCGGGAGACATTAGTGACGCCACCGAGGTCACGATCAGCTTCTCGCCGGCGGGCGACGCCACCGTGGTGAGGATCGATCACCACGGTTGGGAGAAACTCGGAGCGCGGGGAGCGGAGCTGCGCGAGAGGAACCGCCGGGGATGGGATGGGCTCATCCCTCACTATCGACGGGCGTGCCTCGGCTAGCCGGCCAGATCAGGGCCATCTCAGCCACTCGAAATGCATGGGGTCGGGGACGAGCCAGCCGCCGCCCCAGGTAAAGCCCCAGCCCTCCATCACCGCCACCAGTCGTTGATCCTGATCGGGCTTGGAGCCGAACGTATTCTCCAGGGCGTTCACATCGAGCGCGATGCCCCAGGAATGGTGCGACAGCCGCCCGTCGGGATCGCGCCCGATGAAACGAGGTGCGAAACAGCCTGCGTATTGGGCGGGGTCGACGACATGGGACAGGCCCCTCGCCTCGAGCTCGCCGAGCGCACCCCGAAGCTGTGGCAGCAAGGCGCGATGGCAGGTGACATCCGGGAGCAATGGCACCTTGGCCGTCACGATACGGCGGCGTCTCCAGGCAGGGTCGATAGCGATGGTGCCGTCCGGAAGTGGACGGGCCGAGAACTCGCCGAAGGCCTCCTTGATCAGGAGCTGCGGGAGGACGGAATCCCCGTATCTGAGGAACGGCTGCTCTCTCCCGCAGCGGATGCGCACCGACACGCCGGGTTCGAGCAGGGGCTTCAGGCGCTCCATGATCGCGGCGCGTGAGCACCTCGACACCAGAGCAAGGACGAATCGGTCGGAGCCGCGCCACGACGGAGGCGCGGGGCGCCGCATGAGGACCTCGTAGCCGTTTGCGGCGGCGTCCGAGACCACTCCCGCGGCCCCCATCCAGCCGTCGCCGAGCCTCATTCTCATCCCGCCCCCCGCCCCCCTCAGCCGTGCCTCGGTGGCGGCCATCAACAGCTCGTCGCGCCGCAGGCTCAGCACCAGCTGGCGCTCTGATACCGGCACGAGCTGGGCGTACTCGCGAGGCTCGATGAGCGCGGCCTCGATCGGCACCAAGCGGCCTCCCCGGGGCCGCTGCAGAAGGTCACCCTCCACCGTGCGCGATTCCCGCATCCAGTCGAGCCCGGCCTCCACCGTGGTCGCGTTCAGCACCCCGGGCACCTTCTCGATGGCCTTCTCGCTGCCCTTGGGCAGCCCTCCCACCGCCCACGCCAGCAGGGCGGCCGGCGCCGTGGCGGAAGCCCGCGGCCGCTCGGAGGAGGAGTCAGGGGCGGGGGGGTCGAAGGCTGGCAGCGTCAGACCCTCGCCCGCAAGCATGACCACAGCCCCTACCAGCAGGCCGGCCAGCGCGGCGGCGGCGTTGGGTAACAACCTGCGGGCGACCCGCTTCACTCGAGGTTCCTAGCGACCTGCACCGCGGCTTTGCGTCCGAGCGACGGCGCCCGCACCGAGCGATAGACGCCCTTGTCCATCCACTCGACTTCGCCGCGCTCGGACGACCAGCGCCCGGAGCGGCCGTCGACGGTGACCGGCCGAAGGTCCTCGAAGGAGGGAGGCAGAAAGCGCACCGAGGGCGACTGTGTGGTGCGAATTCCGAGGCCGTCGTACTCCGCCTGGGCCCGGCGGTAATAGACGCTGAGTGTGCGATGGCCGCGCCGGTTCTCGACCAAGAACGAGGAGGTCGTGCGATAGCCCGGCGGAAGGTCGGTCGGCGACTCCGCAAAGGCCAGCGCCGGCAGTTCGGAGGGGGCGAGGCGGTCCACCCGTAGCCCGCTCCGCTCGGTCCCAGCAGGGAGAGGACGCCCCACCAGATCCAGGGAGCTCGCCACCCGAAGCAACAC
>JACDAL010000094.1 GCA_013695465.1 Actinomycetota bacterium
CCGGTGGACCAGGCATCCGCGAGGCCGGCGAAGGAGAACTCCGAGCTGGTCCATAAGACGATCTCCTCGCCGAGCCGGGACATGTGCACGCAGCAGAGCGCGCAGGCGAACAGCAGCTCGCAGGCGATCGCGATCCGATACTGCATTCATGGCGTTCTCTCGAACACGGCCTCGAACCCCACCTCGTAAGCAGCAACGTTCGGGTCAAGCGGCAGGGTGGTCCCGGCCAGAGCGCCCGCGCCGAGCGCCGATGTCGAAGCGGCATCGCGAGCCGCCAACATGCGCCGTGCGTCGCGTGCCAGGGCGAAGCCGTGGGCGCAGAGGTGAAAGCCCAGTGTCACGGGCTGGGCTCTCTGGAGGTGTGTGTAGCCGGGCATGAACGTGGCAAAAGTCCACCGTCCGCATTAACCCACAGTTTTCTGTGCGCAGGTGTCCGCGGTTCGCTTCTCCCACCGCGCCCGCTTTGCGCCGCATCCGCCGTACGCTTGGCGCCTATGAAAACTCTGGGGGAATTGAAGGCATCCGGCTACCCGGATCGCACCGTCAAGGAAGAGCTGAGACACAACCTTCTCGAGCGCATGCGGGCAGGCGGCCCCCTGTTCGAGGGGATTGTCGGCTACGAGGATTCGGTCGTCCCGACGCTCGAGCGGGCGGTGCTTGCCGGGCACGACGTCATCCTTTTGGGCGAGCGCGGGCAGGCCAAGAGTCGCCTCATCCGCCACCTCGCCTCACTGCTCGACGAACAGGTCCCTGCCATCGAGGGCTGCGAGATCAACGACCACCCCTATCACCCTATATGCGCCCGCTGCCGGGCTCTGGTGGCCGAGCGCGGCGACGACACACCGATCTCATGGATCGGGCGAGATCTCCGTTACGCCGAGAAGCTCGCCACTCCCGATGCATCTGTCTCGGATCTCCTCGGAGATGTCGACCCGATAAAGGTCGCAGAGGGCCGCTATCTCGGCGACGAGCTCACGATCCACTATGGGCTCGTCCCGCGCACTCACCGTGGTGTGTTCGCGATAAACGAGCTTCCCGATCTTCCTGAACGCATTCAGGTAAGCCTGCTCAACATCCTCGAGGAGCGAGACATCCAGATACGCGGCTACAAGATCCGTTTGCCGCTCGACCTGATGCTGGTCGCCAGCGCGAACCCCGAGGACTATACGCACCGAGGGCGGATCATCTCACCGCTCAAGGACCGCTTCGGGACCCAGGTGCGAACCCACTACCCGCGCACGATCCCGGAAGAGATCGCAATCATGCGCCAGGAATCGAGGCCTCCGCCTGCAGGTGTGTCGGTGACCGTACCCGTTCACCTCGAGGAGGTCATTGCGGCGTTCACCCATCACTTGAGGGCGAGCTCGCAGGTCAATCAGCGCTCCGGTGTATCGGTTCGCTTCTCGATAGGTGCTCTGGAGACTGTCGCGGCCTCGGCGATTCGTCGGGCGGCGCGAAAGGGAGAGCCCGAAGCGGTGGCACGCGTCGTCGATCTGTGGACGGTCCTGCCGGGGTCCATCGGGAGGGTCGAGTTCGACGCACTCGAAGAGGGACGCGAACCTCAGATCCTGGAGCGGGCATTGAAGCGAGCGTTGCTCGATGTCTATCGAGCCCGCCTGGGCGGAGAGGACCTCTCCCGATTGCTCGACCGTTTCGACCAGGGTCTCGAGCTCGAGACCTCCGACCTCACCAGCCCGGCGGAGCTGTTGGCGCAGATAGGAGGGGGCAGAGGGCTCAAGCTCGAGCGCTTGGCCTCCTGCCTCGGGCTGTCGTCCGAGAGCCCCGCCGCTGCGGCGGCGGCGATTGAGTTCTGCCTCGAGGGTCTCCATCTGACTAAGCGGCTCAACAAGAGTGCTACCGACTCGCCCTCGGGCTGGCGATTCGAGAGCGGTTGATGAAGGCTCGCTTCTCGCGCTGGGACGACTCGCAAACTCCCTTAGACGAAGTCATCGACGTCTCAGAGGCCCTGGACGAGCTCTCAGACGATCTCCTCGAGGGGTTCGGGACCGAGGGGGCGCTCGACAACCTTCGCCACACCGGCATCTCGGGGAGGGCGCGGGGCCTCGACGAGCTTCGCCGCATGCTATTGGAGAAGCGCCGACGCGCCGCCGAGGAGCTCAATCTCTCGGGGCCCTTCGAGGATGTCCGCCAGAAGCTCGACGAGGTGTTGATGCTCGAACGCAAGGAGCTGGCGCGGCGCCTCGAGGACGAGGCGCGGCTCGCCGAGGCGATGCTCGACGCTCTGCCACGCGCTCCGGCCGCGGCGCTGAAGGAGCTAATGGGATATGAGTTCGCCTCGGTCGAAGCACAGCATCACTTCCAAGAGCTTCTCGATGAGCTGAAGAAGGAGGTGCTCAACTCCTACTTCGGTCGTCTTGCAGGAGGCATGAAAGACCTCACCGCCGATGACATCCAGCGGGTCAAGGACATGCTCTCGGACCTCAACGCCATGATCGCGGCCCGCGACCGGGGAGACGACTACGACTTCGCGGGTTTCATGGAGCGCTACGGCGACATGTTCCCGGACAACCCGAAGACCCTCGACGAGCTGCTCGAGGGCATGGCGCGGCGTATGGCCGCCATGAGCCGGCTACTCGCGAGTCTGACGGAGCGTCAGCGCTCGGAGCTCGCCGCTCTTGCCGAACAGGTCATGGGCGACCTCGATCTCGCCTTCCAGGTCGACCAGCTTCAGCGCTCGCTGCAGGAGCATATGCCCAATCTGCCGTGGGGCCAGGAGGCGCCCGGATGGGGCGAGGGCGACATGCCGA
>JACDAL010000105.1 GCA_013695465.1 Actinomycetota bacterium
TGTCCGGGTGGCGCAACCTGCAGTCGTGCGAGAGTTACTCGCGTACCGCCATCGACGACTTCCGGACCGAGTTTCAGGGGCGTGGGCCGGAGCAGGTGGGCGTCGCCCCCTTCGGGAGCTGAGCCCCTGGTCGATCTTTACGCCACAACCCGCGCTGAGCGCGGGCTGCAGTGAAAATGTCGTAGCCGGGCGCGACTAAGCCCGGAGGCAGCGCCCCCGGGCCCGTCGAGCTACTTCATCCCTGCCGGTTAGTTGGCGTCCGGCAGGAAGGTGTTGAGGTCGGGATCGTTCGGAGTGTCCTTCTTGACCTCATCGAAGTCGAAGAAGCGGCCCGGGCCCTTGCCCTTTGTCCCGATGCCGAATCCGGCGGCCTGGAGCTGCTTCACGGCTCCGGAGAGCTCGTCGAAGCCCGGCTGCCCCTTGTTGGGAGCGTCCGGCGCCGTTTCCTTCTGGTCGAACTTCATGAACACGCGGTCGTTCCCGAGCTTGCCCAGTGACTGGCGGGCGAGAGCCCGGTGAACCGCCTCGACGCCCATGAACTCGGCCGCGATCGTGGCGAGGTCCTCCTGGCGTCGCACCCCGAACGCGTGCGTGGCAATGAGATAGGCGTTGACGAAGATCTGGTCGCCGACCTCGAGCGTTGAAAGGAAGCTCGTGCGGTTGGCGAATACCGCGTCCGGCACCCAGATCTTCTTGCTCGCCGAGCGCCCACCCGAGGCCACGAGGACCTGGTAGTGGATCAGCTCTTCACGAGCGGCCGCCCTGATGTTGCGCATGGTGACAGCGTCGCCGCCGAGGCCCTTCTTGAACCCGACGGTGTTGACGATCGTGGCGATCACCTCGACGGTGGCGGCCACGTTGAGAATCGTCTGGGTGTTCTCGTGCTTGGCCGAGGCCACCCCGGGAATGCTGAGCAGGCCGAGTGCGCCGAGCGACGCCCCCGCGGTGCCTACGAACTGACGCCGGCTGCTCACCGAATGCTTTGCGAAAGCAGGAGCCGCGGCGCGATCAATACGATTCAGAATGTCGGTCAATTGAGCCTCCTGTGCTCTTGGACACACTTCGCTAATGACATGCCTTGTTGGTGACAACAAAGCAGAGCTCACGATTCGCCCGGGACGCTGGAGGGGTTCCCTCTGCACCTCCTCTCGTCCTTCCCTTAGCCCCTTCTACTACTCAGGCCCGGCGGCCCGAAGGACCGCGCGCTCAGCTGTTATTCGCAGGAGATGCGGGAGTTGGATGGGTCCGCCGGGGAACTCGGGGACCATTTTTTGGTTGGATCTAGAGTGTGACGGCCGCCTCCACTGTCGTGGTCTGCGGGTTCTTCACGAAGGGACGCAGCGCTTGCAGCACCGTTCGCTTGTCGGCAGCCTGCGTGAGCGCCCCGTTGAAGACACCGCCCTCGGCAGGTTCCTGCAGGAGGTTGGCAATGACTGCGGCGTGGCGCTCCTCGGTGCCGTAGATACCGGCGGCGGCCTGCAGTATCTCCTTGTTCGAGATCTGCCCCGCGGCGCCCAGGTAGGCGCCTCCAAAGAGGTTCTCGAAACGCAAAGCGAAGCCCAGGTACTTCTTGCGGTCGTTGAACACGTCTCCGTAGTCGAGCGCCGGCGCCATCGTTGGCGTGCCGCCGAGATCTTGAACCGTGGCCGTGATCGCCGCGATGTGGGCGTCCTCGTCGGCGCCAATGTCCGAGATGTATCCCGCTTCTTTGGAGGACAACATCGGACTGCCTTCACGGTAGAAGGCCGAGAGGAAGTACTCGGCGATCAGAGCAAAGTTCAGGATATCGACATCACTCTTGAAATCGGCGCCCTGGGCCCACGCCGGTTGGGCGACGGCCACGGAGGCGAGGGGAAGAGCCGCAACCGAAGACTTGAAGAAGGTCCTTCTGTTCATGTCTTTCACCAGTTTCCTTTTCTATCCCGAGATAAATGGCTTGACGGTCTTGAGAACCCTGCTCTTGGGGGCGCTCTGCTCGATGGGCGCCGGGAACGGCTGGCGCCCCGCAAGTTGGGCGATGACGGCGGCGTGGCGAGACTCGACCCCCGCGATCGCGGCTGCGGCCATCAGCAGCTCGGGGCTCTGGATCAGCGTTACCTGACCGTGATAAGCCTCCACGCCGAGCTGCGAAAAGTCGAGGGCGGTCTCCATCCACGCCCGCTTGTCCTTGAAGACACCCTTGGGATAGTCGAGCTTTGGCCGCTTCACCGGGGTACCGCCGAGATCCGTGATGGTCGACTCGATCGCCGCGATGTGCTCGGTCTCGTGATCCCGAATGGCAGCGACGATCTCGCCGGCGCGCCCTTTGAGCAAACCCGAGTCGGCGCCGCGCCCGTAGAAGTCCTCCTCCAGGTACTCGAGGGTGAGCGCGTAGTTGAGGATCCCGATGTCTCCCTCGTCGGCCTGAGCAGACGCGAAACCGCTCCGTGCCCCAGCGGCCGCTAGCGTCGCCCCCACCCCCATGATCCCGGCCCACTTCAGAAAACTGCGCCGGCTGCGGTCGTCCGCAAACATCATCACGGGCCCACCGCCGAACAGCCGAGGTTGTGTCATGTCGCATCGGTCCTTCCTGTACTAGAGCCCCCTGTGTTAGCAGAACTGCCGGATTCATGTGATCGAGGGGCGCCCTCGCGCCCTTGTGCTCGTGCCCGCACGACGATGCGATGCGTGCGCATCCCCTTGGGAGTGCAGGCAAACAGCGTGATGACCCTGGCCCCCGGACTGCGCGGCTGTCGCAGGACGAACTCCTTGTAGGAGGCCTCCTCCACGGTCGCAATCCTGAAGACCCTGAAGACCGTGATCCGCCCGCCTCGCGCCCGAGTGCGAATGACGTCGCCCCGCCTGAGCAGGTCGAGATCGGCGAAGGGATGTGTGTAGCTGGT
>JACDAL010000126.1 GCA_013695465.1 Actinomycetota bacterium
CTAAGAGCGGCGCGCTCGATTACTGCTTCTTGGCGATCGCCTCCGCCAGCTTTTCCTTGCTCATGCTGGAGCGGCCCTCGATGCCGAGCTTCTGTGCCCGCTCGTATAGGTCTTTCTTGGAGTTGCCGTAGTAGTCGACGCCTCCGTAGGTCTTGCCCCTGTTCTCGCGGGCGCGCGGATTCTTGGCCCGGGGGTCGGAGGGGCCCTTTTCGTCCTTGGGCTCCCAGTGATCGCCAATCTTCTCGTGCGTGTGCTTGAGTGCGGAGAAGGCGACGCGATGGGCGCGCTCGCCGTCGCCGTACTGGTCCGCTGCGCTGTCGTGGGCCTTGGCGAAGGTCTTCTGCGCCTTCTTGGGTGAGCGCTTCAGGGTGCCGGGGAGCTCGTTCTCCTTGGGCTTGCCCTGTTTGTTGGTCTTGGGCATGTTCTCCTCCCGGTTGCGGGCGACTCGATGATGTTTCCTTACTCCAATCGGCCGACGGCGTCTTGGTACCTCGCCAGGCCGTTTCGGGCTCTGGTAGGTCACGCGACAGGCTCCGCCTCGAGTCGATCACTACTCCGATACCGCAAGTTATCGTCGTGGTCATCCCCGATGAGCGATAACCGCCACCTCCACCTCTCCGATCTCAGGTCCGCCCAAAGCCGGGCCCTGCGCATCGCGCTCGTGGCTAACGCCCTCTATCTCGTAGTGGAGATCATCGGCGGCCTCGCCTTCTCTTCGCTGGCGCTGCTTGCCGACGCTGCTCACATGCTCTCAGACGTGGCCGGGCTAGGGATCGCGCTCATAGCGCAGGCTCTGCTCACGAGGCCGGCCTCTGCCCGGCACACCTTCGGGCTTCAGCGCGCCGAGGTGCTGGGGGCGCAGGTCAACGGGCTCCTGCTGGCCGGGGGGGCGCTGTGGATCATCATTGAAGCGGTCAGGCGGATCGGGGACCCTCCCGAGGTCTCGGGGGCCGGGCTCATTGTGGTTGCCACCGCCGGACTTGCCGTGAACGTCGGCAGTGCGGTGGTCTTGGCGCGCGCCGGAGGGAGCAGCTTGAACATGAGGGCTGCGCTCGTTCACATGGTTGCCGACGCGGGGGCCTCGGTGGCGACTATCGCGGCGGGCGCCGCGGTGCTGCTGTGGGACGCCAATCTCGTCGACCCCCTCATTTCCCTGGCGATCGCAGCCCTGGTGCTGTACTCGGCGTGGAAGCTCTTGCGCGACACCACCCAGGTATTGATGGAGGGCGCACCAGAGGGGCTCGACCTCGACAAGGTGGAGGGGGCTCTGAGTGAGGCCGAGGGCGTGGAATCCGTCCACCACCTCCATCTCTGGAACCTCGCCTCCGACGTGCCGGCTCTATCGGCCCACGTCGTCCTGAGAGACGACGTGTCGCTGCACGATGCACAACTCCGGGGGGAGAGGCTCAAGGACGCTCTGAGGGCCGGCTTCGGCATCGAGCACGCCACGCTAGAGCTCGAGTGTCACTCCTGTGAACCCGAAGAAGAGGGGGCCGATGGCCCTCACCGCAAACCCTCGTTCCGCTCCTGAGAAGTGCCGCCGGCCGGTTTGGCCGCCCGCTCGATACCACGCCCGACGGCTGCGGCAGCGTGTTCGTCGAACATCAGCGTGTAGTGATTGCAGCCGGGCACGATCTCGTCTGTGAGGGGAGCCAGGGTGCGGCGGGCTCGTGTCACGAGCGCGTCGGAGATGAGGGGCTCGCGTTGGTTGAGGAGGCCACGTGGCGCCCGCAGCAGGCTCACAGGGCAGGAAATCGCCCCGAGGTTGTTCCACGCCCCGGCACCCGACAAGACCTCGCGCCCGTCCTCGATCACGGCCTCCTCCGACACCCTCGACCTCAGCTCCGGCGGCTCACCGGTGAGGTCGTAGTCGAGGTAGGCCTCGAAATGCTTGTTCCAGCACCCCGTCTCCTTGAAGGCGGGGTGCTCCTTCCAGAAGGAGAAATAGGCGTCTCGAGATTCGAAGCCGCGACGAAGGCGCGCCAGGGCAGGGCCGAGCGTGGCTTCGAGCAGACGGTCTATGTCGGCTCCGGGCGGGGAGGCACTGGCGAGCCCACCGTCCACCAGGACGACCGAGGAGACCCGCTCGGGGGCCTTGGCGGCGAGCTCCAGGACGACGTAACCGCCCATGGAGTGGCCCACCAGCACGATCTGGTTCAGTCCCAGGTGGTTGACGACGGCAAGAGCATCGCGGCCGTGGGTCGCCATACCGAACGGACCGGGCAGACTCTCGCCGGCCCCCCTGCCGCGCAGATCGGGAGCTACCAGCGTGACGCCGTGGAGGTTCTCGGCCACCGCAGACCAGGCGCGATGCGACGCGCTAATCCCGTGCAACGCGACGACAGAGATGGGGCCGTCCCCCCAGCGCCCGACGGTCAGATCGCCTCCGGAGACGGGAACCTGGCTCAGCTCAGGATCGTTCATGGCTCGATCTTTTCACCACAACTCGCGCTGAGCGCGGGTTCTAGAGAAATTGTCCGCTGAGGTGCTCGAACGCGTCCAGTGAATCTGGGTTGGCGAGAGCTCCCTTACTGGCGGCCTCGTCGGCTGATGCTCCCATCAGGATCTTCTTCACGGGCACCTCGAGCTTCTTGTTGGACAGAGTTCGGGGCACGTCCGGCACCTGGTGAATGGTGTCGGGCACGTGACGGGGGGAGAGGTGAGTGCGCAGCTCCGAGGAGATGCGGGCACGGAGCTCGTCGTCGAGTTCTTCCCCCTCTTCTAGCGCGACGAAGAGCAACAGCCGGCCCGAGCCGGAGTCGTCTTCGAGGTGGATCACGAGGCTTTCCGCCACTCCCTCGACGCCTTCCACCACCGAATAGAACTCGCTGGTGCCGAGGCGGACCCCGCCGCGATTAAGAGTCGCGTCCGAGCGCCCGGTGATCTCGCACGACCCGCGCTCGGTGATCGTGATCCAGTCACCGTGGCGCCATACACCCTCGAATTGCTCGAAGTAGGCCTCTCGGTAACGAGTTCCGTCGTCGTCGCCCCAGAACGACACGGGCATGGAAGGCATCGGCTCGGTGATGACGAGCTCTCCGCGACGGCCGATGACCGAGTTGCCCTGCTCGTCGAATGCCTCGACCTTGCAGCCGAGATTGCGTACCGGGATTTCGCCCGCTCGCACCTCGACCAGGGGCACGGCTCCTACGAAAGCCGTGCACACATCGGTGCCCCCCGAGGTGGAGGATAGAAGAACGTTTCGTGAGACGTGCTCGTAGACCCAGTGGAAGCCCTCAGGAGGAAGCGGAGCGCCGGTCGAGCCCACCGAGCGCAGCCGCGACAAGTCGAGCTCACGGCCGGGTTCGATCCCAGCCTTGCGGCACGACAGCAGGAAAGGGGCGCTTGAGCCGAAGTAGGTGACGCCGTGCTGCTCGACCAATCGCCATAGGGCCATGAGGTCGGGATGGGCGGGGTTGCCGTCGAAGCACACCACCGAGGCCGACACCAACAGGCCCGACATGCAGAAGTTCCACATCATCCAACCGGTGGTGGAGAACCATAGAAAGCGATCCGCATCCCCGAGGTCGGCGTGCAAGCCGATCACCTTGAGATGCTCGAGCAGGATGCCGCCATGTCCGTGAACGATCGGCTTGGGAAGGCCGGTTGTGCCCGATGAATAAAGGACGTAGAGCGGATGATCGAAGGGGACTCTGTCGAAGTCCAGCTCGCTCGGCTCGGACAAGAGCTCTTCCCAGGTGACCGTGTCCGGAATCGAAGCGCGTCCGGAATAAGGAACGACGACGGTGGACTCAAGGCCGGGCAATGCCGCACGGATCTCGGCGACCTCGTTGATTCGGTTGATCGTCTTTGACCCATAGGAGTAGCCGTCAACTACAAGAAGCACCTTGGGGTCGATCTGGGCGAAGCGGTCGACGACACTTCTGGTCCCGAACTCCGGCGCGCAGGAGGACCACACCGCCCCCAGACTTGCGCCTGCGAGAAAGGCTACGAGCGCCTCGGAGATGTTCGGCAGATACGCCGCGACACGATCGCCCTTCTTCACTCCTAGGCGTTGAAGCCCTGCACGCGCGCATGCAACTTGGTTGCGCAGTTCGTCGGCCGTGAGGAGCTGGGGGCCGCGGGTTTGCGACAACGAGGAAACCATCACGCGCTCGCCTTTGGTCCGCAGAGCGTGCTCCGCGTAATTGAGTGTTGCGCCCGCGAACCAGCGCACCCCCGGCATCTCCCGTCCGCTCAAGACCCTTTGATAGGCGGTGCCGTCGACTTCGAAGAACTCCCACATGGAGGACCAGAAGCCTTCGAGGTCTGATACCGACCACTCCCACAGCTCCTCATAGGAGGAGAAGCTCAGCTCTCTGTGCTGCTCCAGCCAGGCGAGATAGCGTCCGATGACGCTCGCCTCCCTTACGTCCTGAGGCGGGCGCCACAGGACTTCGGGAGTTTCGGCCGGCATGGGCTCAGGCGTGTGCCGGCTCGGGCTCGGCCGCTTGCGCCGCCTGAGGCTGTGGCACTCCTTCGACGCTCATGTCTGGAAGCCATGAGAGCCAGCTCGGCAAGTACCAGTTTCGGTCACCCAAGAGCTTCATTGTCGCCGGCACCAGCACGGAGCGCACGATCGTCGCATCGATCAACACCGCAACGGCAAGCCCGAATCCCATCTGCTGAAGCATGACCAGGTCCCCGGCCGCAAAGCCTCCGAACACCGCGACCATGATGATGGCGGCTCCCGTGATCAGACCACCGGTGGTGCGCAAGCCGAATGCGACCGATTCGGTGTTGTCCTTAGTTTGATCGAAGTGCTCTCGAATCCGTGAGAGCAGGAAGACGTGGTAGTCCATCGACAATCCGAACAGGATGGAGAACAGAAACAGAGGAAGCCATGCCTCGATTACCTCGACCTGCTGGAATCCGAACAGGTCCGCGCCGACGCCTTTTTGGAACACCAGCACGATGAGCCCGTAGGCGGCGCCAACCGAGAGCAGGTTCATGATGATCGCCTTGATGGGGACCACCAACGACCGGAACACAACCGTAAGCAGCAGGAAAGAGAGGCCGAGGACGAAGGCGAACACGATCGGCGTGTAGCGATCGGTGATGTCGAAGAAGTCCTTGTTGAATGCGGTCGATCCGCCGACCAGGACCTCAGCATTAACGTCGGCGAACGCTTGTGGTACGTGACGTTCACGAAGCTGCTCGACGGCCGTGGTGGCGGCTGCCGATGAGGGGTCTGCGAGAACCGGCGCCGAGATGCGGGCCGTATCTTGCCCTTCGGAGAGCTCGATTCGAGACGGCCCGAAGACTTCGTCCGAGGCCATCACGGAGCGCAGCTCGTCGACGCCCTGCTTGATCTCCGGGGAGGTCACATTGCCGTCGACGACTATCTCGACGGGCGAGTTGAGTCCGCCGGGAAAGTCGCGCGACAGAGTGTCGAATGCCTGGCGGGCAGCAGATGACTGCGGCAGCGTGCTGACACCGGAGAAACCGGTATCGATGTCCAGGTAGGAGAACGCCGCCACCAGCAACAGACCGGCGCCGACTATGAGACTGATCACCGGGCGACCCATCACTCCATGCGTGATCCGGTCCCAGAATGCGTGAGAGTCGGAGGCCACGCTCGCTTTGCGCCGGAAGACCCGCAACGCGTTGACCCTGTCGCCCAAGAGCGCGAGCAACGCAGGCAAAAAGGTCAGGGAAGCCAGGACTGCCACGAGCACGACGAAGATCGCCCCGGACGCAAGGCTCCGGAAGATGGTCGTCGGAAGTATCAGCATGCCTGCGAGCGCGAAGACGACGGTCATGCCTGAGAAGAAGACTGCCCGGCTTGCAGTGGCACCGGAGGCTGCAATCGCATCGAGCTTCTCGAGTCCCTTGTGGCGCTCCTCACGGTAGCGGGAGACGATGAACAACGAGTAGTCGATGCCGACAGCGAGCCCCATCATCGAGATCATGTTCGTGACGAAGAACGAGAAATCGAAGAACTGCCCTACGACCGCAGTGATCCCCGTTGCCACCGTGATCGAGGCGACGCCCATGGCTATGGGGACGACGCCGGCGACGATGGCTCCAAACACGGCCACCAGGACGATGAGCGCAATGACCACGCCAAAGGATTCGCCCTTGCGGAGGTCTTCCTCGGCGATCTTCGAGAAGTCATGATCCAAGGTGATCGAGCCGAATGCCTGCGCCTTGAAACCGTCGGCCTCGTTTCCGGCGGCGACGATGTCCTGGACGACCGGGTACTTGTCCGCGATCTCGCCCGATTCATTGAAGATCACCGGTATGAGGGTGGTGCGGCGGTCGGAAGAAACGAGGGAGGGGTCCTGAGAGTCGTAGAAGGTGAGCGCTCCTCGCACTCCGCGGCCCCCTCGCATGGCCTCGGCCTGGACCGCCCGCACGGCCTCCTGGAACGAGGCGTCGTCTACGGTGTCGCTCTCGGACGACAGCAGGATGAGCTCGGTGATGCCCTGCTTGCCGAAGCGCCCCTCGACGAGCTCGGCAGCGCGCTTGGCCTCCGGACGGTTCGTGAAGTCGATGTCCGAGGTCAACGCATCTCCCAGCCAGCGTGACGATACGAATCCTGAGAGCGCGATGAGTATCACCCAGAGCCCGATCGTGAGCCAAGGCCTGCGACTGCTCGCCCGAGCCAAAGTTCCGGTATTGAGAGCCATTGCTTCCTCCCGCCGTTGGTTTACACTGTAGATGTACACCGTATACTAGAGTGACCAGCCGAGGTCAAGAGACGGGAAGATGAATTTTCGGGCTGACGGCGGAAGCGAGGGGGAGCGGGGCCGGCTGAACCGCGCCGTGGTGCTCTCGGCCGCCCTCGACCTGATAGACCGAGACGGCCTCGAGGAGTTGAGCATGCGGCGGCTCGCCTCCCACTTAGCGGTGAGCCCTATGGCGCTCTACAACCACGTGCCTCACAAGGAGGCCCTTCTCGAGGGCGTGGTGGATCAAATACTGGGCGAGGTCGATCTTTCTGTGGTCGAGTTCGACGACTGGTCGGAGGTGCTGAAGTCCGGCTTCCGTTCGTTTCGGGCAACGCTGCTTCGTCACCCGAACGCCGTTCCGCTATTGCAGTCCAAGGTAGTAGTGACGCCGGATTCGCTTCGGGCGGTCGAGGTGAGCCTGGCGACGCTACAAAGGGCGGGCTTCGACGCCCGGCGGGCCCTGCATGCGCACTGGACGCTGGTGGGCTTCACGTTCGGGCACGTCACGAACTGCCTGGCCAATCCAATGACGAACCCTGGTGTGCTGAACGAGAGCGTCGTCGGAAATGAATTGCTGGGCCCGGAAACCTTCCCCAGCTTCCACCGCTGCCTGCCGCACTGCCTCGAACCCGACTTCGACGCGTCTTATGAGTTCGGGCTCGAGATCATCATCGAGGGCCTGTGCTCGAGGCTGCTCGCCGAGTGACCCGGCCCTTGAGGCCGTATGTCCCGGCGGACGCGGTGGCAGAAGCGGACCGTGGACCTCTGCACACAAAAAACTGTAGGTAAACGCGGACCGCGGACCATTGCCACCGTCGTCATTGGGAGTCGGAGCCGCCGGGCGGTTGAGGCGGACTGCTAGCATCGTTCGCATGAGCCTCTATTCGGTGTTGTTGTTCGCTCACATTCTCGGGGCGGTCGTGTGGATTGGGGGCAGTATCTCTCTTCAGGTGCTCGGTATGCGCGTGGCCGTGAAACCTGGGGCCTGATGGAGACGGGGGCTGAGGTGCGACTGTCGCACGTCAACCACCCGAATCGGTGGCTGAGATGAGAAGTCGCATGCCAAACCACTATGGGGGACGGAACGTTCCCCGGCTAGGTTTGTTTGGGCGCCAGCACCCAGATGATGATGTAGGCGATCTCCCCGGGCCCGAAAAGCCCGAACAGCACGAAGAGAAGTCGCACGAGCGTGACGTTGAACCCGTAGAAATCCGCCAGTCCGACGCACACGCCTGCGATCATCTTGCCCTGCCGGGGCCTCACCAACTGTCTGTTCGCCATTCCCCGAGTCTATGACCACCTTGGGGGTTCTGTGGGGTTGCAGCGTCAAGAAAACTGCGCTCTAGGGCGCTCCAAACGTAAAGTAGACGGCGCCATGCGTGAGCTTCCCACAGGGACCGTCACCTTCCTCTTCACCGACATCGAGGATTCCACGCTTCTTGTGCAGGATCTCCGTGAAGCGGGGCGCCCTCTGGAAAGCTGTGTGGTCCGTAGAATCGACTGAAGATGCGACGAGCGGCGGTGGCAAGAGCCCGGTTGTGGATCGGCGCCGTCGCGTGCGCGGGGGTGGTGGTTTCGCACGTCATCGCCTACCGTCTCGTCGCTCCCGATGCCCCCCAACGCGCGGAGCTCATGGGCGCCACAGGCCATCGTTTTTTCCCTTTGGTGGTGGCCGCCGCCCTGGTGGCGCTGGTTATCGGACTGGGTGATTTCGTCACCGAGTCCATCGCCGTCCGCAGAAGAGTTCTCGCCCCGGGAAAACTATTCTCGTTCGCGGTTGTCAGGCTCGCAGCCTTGCAGGCGACGGGTTTTATCGTCCTGGAAGCGCTGGAGCGGCTCGCCGGTGGCGAGCATCACTTCGCCACCGCACTGCTGACAGAGCCGGCCACCCTCTTTGGCCTCGCCCTCCAGCTGCTATCGGCGCTGACCGCGGCCTTGATCCTGGTCGCCCTCAGGCGGTTCATCATTCAGATCAGGTCGCCGCGGCGAAGGACTGCTCACTCTTCTGTTCCCGCTGGGAGCACTCGCGTGTGGCGGCCCTGTCTCACTCTCGTGGCCGGAGACGCGGCCCCACGGGCTCCTCCCGCAACCGTCTGAGGGGCGCCGGGCGCCGACATGGATCGTCTACACGGTCGTCTCCACGGCCGCCATCGGCCTCGTCCAAATCGCCGCCATCGTCGGGGGACACGTGCTGGGCGTTGTGGCCGCCCACGAGCGGGCCGTGGGCATGTTCACTGGGCAGGATAAGTCGCGTGGCGAGTACGCTCTTCTCGGTGTAATGGTGACCTACACGGTGGGGGGCATTGCCCTCCTGGTCGGAACATGAACGAGCTGATACTTGCCCACGGCGCTCGGGTGACCTCTTGCTCGAAGCCGCGATCGTCGTCGTGCCCCTCGCAATCGTCTTTTTCTTTTTGAGGCGCTCGGGGAGCCGACGAGACGAAGACGAGGACGCTTAGATCGGGACCTGACGATCTTTCTTACGTCAGCCCCGCTCTTGGCGAGGCTGAGCGCGCCAAGCTCATGGAAAAAGCCGGTAGAAGCGCCAGAACTCGTTCTCTATGGGCAGAATCTCTACATCGCGGTAGCCGGCGCTGGCGGCGTAGTCGCGGAACTTGTCGGCTCGCATGACGGTGCCTGTTGCGGCAGACGGTTGGTCCTCTCGTCCGGTAGGCAGACAGAAAAAGACGCTCCAGGCATAGAACAAGCGCTCGGTGTCGTCACCGGGTGCGACGAAGTCATCAGCCGTTCGCTCGTCTGCAACTATCGCCGACCCGTTTGGTGCGAGCAGCTTACGCATCGTCTTCAACGCCTCAACCGGACGCGCCATGTCATGAATGGCTTCGAATACGGTCACGAGGTCGTAGCTGCCGTTTGAATCATCCGAAGCGTCCTTGACGTGAAAGCGGACGCGTTCGCTCAGGCCCTCTCGTTCCGCGTTCGTTTTGGCGAGCTCGATTGATGCGTCGTCGTAGTCGAAGCCGTCGACGTGGATCTTGGGATAGGCGCGCACCAGGGCGATGCTCGACCAGCCGGTACCGCAGGCGATGTCGGCTACCCGCGCGGGGGGATCTGCCTCAAGCCGCTCCTGAACGTCGGGGACGGCCGGAAGCCACTCCGTGCCCAGGAAGTTGATGAACTGCGTCCGGTTCGTGTCGGCCTGTCCCTCGCGTGCATCGGGACCGTAGTCTCGGTAAGGCACTCCGCTTCCGCTTCTGAAGGCGTCCAGCAGTTGCGGCATGATCGACAGTGTGCCCGCGGTGAAACGGGCGAAAGCCGCCAGGTAGTTGGCACTGTTGGGGGAAAGCAGGACCTCGTCGTGACCCGGGATCAACTCGTAGGTGCGTTCGCTTGGTTCCGCCTGGGCATTCGAGGTGCGAAGGATGCCGGTAACCGCTTGCTGCTCGAGCCATTCCCTTATGTAGCGCTCGTCGGTCCCGGTCCGATGGGCGAGCACCTTGGCGGTAGAAGGTTCCTGGTTCAGGGCCGCGTAGAAACCGAGGCGGTCACCGATATAGATGGAGAAGATGTCGTAGGTTGCGAGCGCTGAAGAGAAAACCCGCTCTACGAAACCGTCTCGGTTTGCCGTCGCTTCCTGTGAGGTTCTGCCGACTGCCATCGCCCTCCTCTGGAGAAGCCGACTCCGGGTGAGTCAGATTACACGGAGGAGATCAGGCAGCGACGGCGGTGGCCTCCTCGAGTGCCACGACGAGAACCTCGGACACCTCCGAGACGAGGTGGAAGCGCAAATCCTGCGCTATCTCGTCGGGGATGTCGTCGAGGTCGGGTTCGTTGCGGAGCGGGAGCACGACCTCCTTGAGGCCCGATCGATGTGCCGCCAGAATCTTCTGCTTTACGCCGCCGATCGGCAGGACCCGACCTTGAAGCGTCACCTCTCCGGTCATGCCCACGCTCGAGCGGACCGGCCGGCCGCTCAACAGGCTTGCCATGGCGGTGACCATCGCGACCCCTGCGGAGGGCCCATCCTTGGGGACCGCCCCTGCTGGGACGTGTACGTGGATTCGCCGCGACCCAACTCCCTCGGCCCCCAGCTCTGTCGCATGGGAGCGCACATAGGAGAGAGCGATCTGAGCCGACTCTTTCATCACGTCGCCGAGCTGTCCCGTGAGTGTGAGACCGGGCTCGCCGTCCATAGCGGTGGCCTCTATGAAGAGGACGTCTCCGCCCGTTCCGGTGACCGCTAGTCCGGTTGCAACTCCGGGAACAGAGGTGCGCTCGGCCGCTTCGAAGTGGAAGCGGGCCTTGCCGAGATACTCCGGCACGTCCTCGGTCGAGATCGTGACGATGGCATCCGCCTGCGCTTCGGCGACGCGGCCCGCAACCTTGCGCAGCACCTTGGCGAGTTGGCGCTCGAGGCTGCGAACACCCGCCTCACGCGTGTGCTCAGAGATGATGCGCTCGAGTGCGCCGTCGTCGATGGTGACTTCCTCGGCCGACAGCGCGTTGCGTTCGAGTTGGCGCGAGAGGAGATGGTCGCGTGCGATGGCGAGCTTCTCGTACTCGGTGTAGCCGTCGAGGTAGATCACCTCCATGCGGTCCAGCAGCGGTGCCGGAATGGTTTCGGCCACGTTAGCCGTGCAGATGAACAGAACTTCGGAGAGGTCGAAGTCGACCTCGAGATAGTGGTCCTTGAAAGAGTGGTTCTGTGCCGGGTCGAGCACCTCGAGCAGTGCCGAGGAGGGGTCGCCGCGCCAGTCCGAGCCGACCTTGTCGACCTCGTCCAGCATGAGCACGGGATTCATGGTCCCCGCTTCTTTCATGGCGCGCACGATGCGCCCGGGCTGCGCCCCGACGTAGGTGCGCCGGTGGCCTCTAATCTCGGCTTCGTCGCGCACGCCACCCAACGACATACGCACGAACTCTCGTCCCAGTGCTCTGGCCACGGACTCACCCAGCGAGGTCTTGCCCACACCGGGAGGTCCAACCAGAGTAAGAATCGCTCCCGAGCCGCGCCCGGAGGCGGTTTCGAGCCGCCGTTCGGCCCGCAGCTTGCGCACCGCGAGGTACTCGAGGATTCGATCCTTGACGTCTGCAAGCCCGGTGTGGTCGGCATCGAGCACCGATCGGGCCGCGGCCAGGTCGAGCTGGTCCTCGGAGCGTTTCGACCAGGGCATCTCCACCACCCATTCCAGATAGGTGCGGATCCAGCCCGCCTCGGGGCTCTGCTCGCTGGTGCGCTCGAGCCGATCGAGCTCCTTGTGGGCTTCGTTCGCGACCTTCTCCGGCATGCCGGCCTCGTCGATCTTCGTGCGCAACTCCCCCACGACATCGGAAGAGTCCTCGCCCAGCTCTTTCTTGATCGCCGCAAGCTGTTGGCGCAGCAGGAACTCGCGCTGCGACTTCTCCATGCCCGAGGCGACTTCCTGCTTGATCTGGTCCTTGAGGCCGAGCTCTGCCAGCGTCTCCTTGGCCCAGGCGAGCGCCTTCGACAGGCGCTCCACGGGGTCGAGGGTTTCGAGGATCTCGACCTTTTGCTCGAAACTGAGGTCAGGCGAGTAGCCTGAGGTGTCGGCCAGCCCGCCCGGGCCCGAGGTACCGCGCAGCAGCGCGGATGCCTCCGGCACACCGCGAGCTTCGAGGATGGCCTCGATCGTGGCGCGATAGGTCCTGCTCAGCTCCGAAACCTCTGCGGATTCCGGGCCCGCATCTTCTACCAGTTCTGCCTGTACCCAAACGGCTTCCCCGGCCCCGGCGACCCCGCTCCCGATCACCGCGCGCTGAACACCGCGCATGATCACGGCTCGCTCCCCGTTGGGGAGCTTGCCGGCGTCGTCGACTTGCGCCACGGTCCCGATGCGGGCATAGCCGTCTCCGATGCGAGGAACGAGCAACACCAGCCCGTCGCCGTCGAGGGCGGCGGTGATGGCGCCCCTGGCCTCATCCGAGTCAAGGGCCAGCGTGACGACCATGTGAGGCAGCACAACCCCTCTGCCGAGAGGTAGAAGGGGAAGAATCTGAGCGGTTGTTAGCTCCATCGTCTCTCCGTTTGGTCGGAGGCCGTCCCATGAGCCGGCCCTCTCAGGGCTCGAGAGCGCCGGGCGGACGGCCGGATATCCTTTTCCCCCTACAAGCTCAGATTGGTACTGTTTTATTCCCAACTAGTTTGGGTCTGGCTCGGAGGTCCTACGTGGACTTGGGGCACCTGCTGTTGTTCGAAAGACGAGGAGGAATCACACGTGAACGTCGAGCTGTTCCGAAAGCTTGTCTCGACGCCCGGTATCTCGGGGCGAGAGGAGCGGATTCGAAAGGTAGTGCGAGAAGAGGTCGAGCCGTTGGTCGACGAGATTTCTGTCGACCCACTCGGCAATCTGACCGCGTTCCGAAAGGGACGGGGGCCGCGTCTGATGCTCGCCGCACACGTCGACTCGATAGGCTTTCTCGTAAGCCACATCGACGACGACGGCTTCATTCGCATCTCTCCGATCGGCGGCTTCGATGCCCGCACGCTGGTAATGCAACGGGTGTTGGTGCAGGGCCGCAAGGACTACGTAGGACTCCTCGCGCCTGCCTCCAAACCCATCCACCTGCTGAGTGAGGAGGATCGCAAGCGGCCTCTCAAGCTAGAGGATCTCTTCATCGACCTCATGCTCGAGCCCGACGAAGTCAAGACAAATATTTCGGTCGGCGACCCGGTCAGCATGCTGCGAGAGCCGCTTATTACCGACAGGTCGATCACGGCTCCCTATCTCGACGACCGCCTCGGTGTCTATGTCCTCATCGAGAGCCTCCGCAAGGCCCGCGACACCAAGGTCGCGCTCTCGTCGGTGTTCTCGGTGCAGGAGGAGGTAGGCCTGCGCGGCGCCGCCACCAGCGCCTTCGGCGCCGAGCCCGAAATGGGAATCGCGATCGACGTCACGATTGCAGGAGACCTTCCCGGTGCCGACAAGAGCCAGCAGGTGTCCGCACTGGGCAAGGGAGTGGCAATCGGGCTCATGGACGCCAGCGCGATCTCAGACCCCCGTCTAGTTGCACGCTTCAAAGAGCTCGCTTCGGCATCGCAGATCGAGCATCAGATGGAGATCCTGCCGCAGGGCGGCACGGATGCGGGGGCGATCCAGATGTCGAGGGCGGGGGTGCCGGTCATCACGATCTCGATCCCAGTTCGCTACGTCCACACCGTCAACGAGACCGCCCTGATCTCAGACGTTGATGCCACAGTCGAGCTTATGGGGAAGTTCCTCGAGACCGCTCACGAGCTTGAACTGACCTGGTAAACGCCGAGCGGTCACAGAATGCTATGTAGCGACATCTGACATCCACTCGGAGAAAAAGGAGTAGCCATGCCCAAGATGAAGATGCCCGAGGTGCTCGAGAACGAGTACATGGACGTGGCGGGACCGCAGGCCGGGAGAGGGCACCTGGTGAGACTCGAGCTCAGCCCCCGCAAGGTGCGGGCAGTGCTGAACGGCGTATCGGTTGCGGACAGCAGAAGAGTGGCGCTGCTGCACGAGACCGGCCACCTTCCCGTCTACTACTTTCCCAAGGACGACGTGCGCATGGATATGTTGACGCGCACCGAGCACAGCAGCCACTGCCCGTTCAAAGGGGACGCCACATACTGGAGCATAGAGGTCCCGGACAGAGTGGCGGAGAACGCGGTGTGGGGCTACGAGAACCCAATCTCGGATGCTTCGGAGCTGTCGAACTATGTGGCGTTCTACTGGAGCAAGCTCGACTCGTGGTTCGAGGAGGACGATGAGGTCTTCGTCCACGCACGCGATCCCTACACGCGCGTCGACGTCCTGCACAGCTCCCGCCACGTGCGGGTCGTGCTTTCAGGAGAGACCGTTGCCGACACCATCAGGCCCCGCCTGCTGTTCGAGACGGGACTACCAACCCGCTACTACCTCCCTCGTGCCGATGTCCGCATGGAGCTGTTACAACCAACAGCTACAAGCTCCCGCTGCCCGTACAAGGGCATCGCCTCCTACTACTCGGCCGAGGTATCGGGCCAGACCCACGAAGACATCGCATGGACCTATGACGCGCCGATCCCGGAATGCCCCAAGATCGAGAGCCTCGTCTGTTTCTTCAACGAGAAGGTGGATGAACTGTGGGTGGACGACAAGCGTCAGGAACGGCCCGACACGCACTGGGCGTGAGGCGGCCAGATCCCTTACTCGGATTCGGCGTGGTGGTGAAGCAAACTGTGGACATCTACCCACAGAAACTTGTGGGTAAACGCGAACCTTGTCCATATGCCACCGCGGGCCGAGGAGCACTCGTTTGCGGATAACTCGGCAATTGTGCAGATAAGACAACGGGGCGGTCGGTTCACAGGTGAGAGGGTTGGCGAGTCTCCTCGAGCGTGAAGTTCCGGATGAAACACGCGCCCTGGCGAACAGCCGGTACAACGGATAGCTTTGCCGAGATAATGCCCGGCTTGTGCCGGTAGTTGATGACCCACTCCTGATGCTCGGCCGGTTTCGAGAACGGGCCATTGAACTTCTCACCCGGGTCTATCTGCCGCCGAGTCACTTCGTCCTCCACCGAGTGTTGCACCGTCAGCGTGGCACCCGCGGGTATGAACGTGAAGGCAAATTCTCGATCATTATTGCATCTCCAGGTAAGGCTTCCCAACAAGGGCACAGACAAGACAACTCCTGTGGCGTGTTCTGATCCTTGCAGCTGGGAAAGCTGGTCTCGCGCCCGCTGAAGCTGGCGACCGGTGGACGCTCTTGCTCGGTCGGCGTCGGCTTGATCTTGAGCAGTTGCGAGATGTTGTCGGGCCTCAGCCAGCTCTTTTTCCAGCCGGCTGACGTTCTGGTTCTGGCATGAGGGAGCCAATATCATCATGACCGCGAGCGCTGCGTGAACACGTCTCATACCGGTCCGACGATGTAAATGAGACGGAAGTTCGCTTGGCCCAATGTAGGGGTAACCGAAATCGGAGTCGGTTTACCAATATTCCGGAGTCGCCGAAGGCGCACTACCTACTGGTAGACGATCTCCAGGCCCGCGTCCTCCGCTCGGGTGAACTCGTCGTTGATCAGCACGACCTGCCTGCCGGCTCCGTCGAGTATCGAGGCTCCGATCGAGGCGCGAAATCCGCCGGTGCAGTAGACCCACACCTCGCCGCCGGGAAGCTCAGCAACTCGATCTCG
>JACDAL010000136.1 GCA_013695465.1 Actinomycetota bacterium
AGTACGCCGCAACCACAGTCGCGCCGAGGGTGCTAACGACGGGCACGGCCCACACGAGCTGGGTGGCGCCTGGTCGCCTCATCTCCACATTGTGCCCCACGACAGTATCGTTATCGTTACGGCACGCCCGCCGCCGGAACCTTGGCTTCGTAGCCGGGTTTTCGGTGCCGGCCGGCGAAAGCCTTCTCCGCGGCCCCCCAGCTGCGCTCGACCAACGACAACAGGAGGCCGGCGGCGAGGCCGTAAGTGCTGTGCCCAACGACCCCGCGCATGTGGCTCTCCATCAGGTAGTCCGAGAACGTCGAGATCGAGGTGCCCTCATCGACCAGCGCGAACGCCGCGATGCCCATCACCAGCCCGGCCCACGGCGGGCGCACCCCTCGCCCAACCAGGAGCGAGGCGGCCATCCCGTAGCTCATTCCGAGAGTCCGGTGAAGAGCAACTCCGACTCGCTGGGCACTGTCGTTTGAGAGGTCGCGCCCGGCCACCTGTCCGAGTTGCTTGCCCAGCTGCACTAGGGTGCCTCCGGGCGCCGTTCCTCCTCCTTGCGTTTGGATGCGTCGCTCTGGCGCGCGTAGAAGAGCGAAGTGGCTTGATCCATGATCACGCTGGAGGCGAAGCCGACCAATGCTCCCACTGCGAGCCTCCCGTCACCCATTTCTCCTCCTACCTCTAGCGATTGAACCGATCGACGCTGAGTCACTCATCGCGCTCCGTCCATTGCAGCAAAGCGGTCGTCGCCTGCGCTTCGAAGTGACGGATAGTAGCTTCTCTGTCGGGCGGGTTCACGATGGTGGCGATGAAGATCTCCTCGACATGCGGGCAGCCCGAAGCTCGCATACGAGCGGCCGTTTCCTCGATGTCGTATTCGGTTCGGCGGAATTGCAGTCCGGGCCCCAATAGCGCCCAGTAGGCTCCTTGCTCACCCTCGTACGGCATCCCGACGCTGCCCGCATTGATCAGGCGCCGCCCCTGCACCGTCCGATCGAACTGGATGTGAGTGTGTCCACAGATCACGGAATTCTCGTGGGCACCGATCAGCGCTTCGAGAAAACGATCCTCTGGGGTAGCCGTGGTGATGATCTCCTCGTCGCTGCGTGGAGAACCGTGGCAGAAGAGAGTCTGACCTAGACCCTCCACACCGAAGGTTGCGGTAAGAGACCTGCTCCTCACCCAGTTGCGCTGGTGTTCGCTCAGCTGGTGCCTGCACCAGTCGGTGATCTGCAAGAACACGTCGGGGTTCGGGCTCTCGCCGGGGCCGCCGGAGACCACTTCTTTAGAGACCTCACGATCGGCGTTGCCGCGTATGAATGTCACGGGTAGGTCGAGCTCGGTAAGGCATTCGATGGCGGCGCGCGGATGCGGTCCCCAGACGACGTCACCTCCTATCACGACGGCGTCGACCTGATCGGCGGAGATCTCGCGCAGGACCGCTTCCAAGGCGGAGATGTTCCCATGGATGTCGTAGACAGCGGCAATCCTCATCCCCGGTATCTTAGCCAGGGAGGTGTGACAATGACGAGCTTTCGCATCACGCCCAAGGGTCCATTCTCACTCGAGGCGAGCACACGCTTCCTCGAGGGCTTTGCGCCTGCAGCGTATGGCGGCGCGCAGCATCCGAAGCACCTTCATCTGGCGTTCCCCGTGGAGGGGGTTTGGGAGAACACGGTTGGAGTGTGCATTCGCCAGGCAAGCAAAGCCGTGGTGGGCGACATGTTCGGAGATGCCGATCAGGCGCGTGTTCGCCGGCAGGTCGTGCGCCTCCTGTCACTCGATGTCGATGGATCGGGATTCCCGGAGGTGGGCAAGCGCGACCGAGTGGTGGGGGCGCTGCAGCGCTCGTACGCAGGACTGCGACCGGTGCTGTTCTGGTCTCCCTACGAGGCCGCGGCGTGGACGATCATCGGACATCGCATCCGCATCACGCAGGCCGCTCGCATCAAGCAGCGAATGGCACAGGATCTCGGTGACGAAGTGGTCGTTCACGGAGAGCGTCTGAATGGCTTTCCCAGCCCAAAGCGGCTCGCTTCGATGGACGCCTTCCCAGGCCTGTTCGCCCGCAAAGTCGACCTGCTGCACGGGATCGCCGAGGCTGCCTTACAAGGCGTGCTCGACGCGGAGCGGCTCCGGTCATTTTCGCGCGAGGATGCCCTCGCGCAGCTGAAGCGACTGTCCGGTATCGGGGACTTCTCGGCCGAGCTGATCCTCGTCCGTGGGGCCGGTGACCCGGACCATTTCTCGCGTAGCGAGCGGCGTCTGCACGGGGCGATGGCAGATGCGTATGACTTCCAGGCAGTGCCCGCGATCGAGCGGCTGGAGGGCATCGCAGAAAAATGGCGCCCCTTCCGGTCTTGGGTGAGCGTGTTGTTCCGCGCCGAGCTCGAGGATCGGACCCCTGACACCAGCGGGCCGAGCGATGAGAATCGATCCTAGCGAGGCCGCTTAGGATCAGGGGATGTGGAGGGGTGAACAAAGGAGCTTCAGGCGAGGGCCGTCGGCTTGAGCGCCGTCATCGAGACATCGGGTCTAGGCAAATCCTACGGCGCCCACCTTGCCGTTGAGTCCCTCGATCTCGAGGTCGGCCGGGGCGACGTGTTCGGCCTTCTCGGTCCCAACGGTGCCGGCAAAACCACCACGATCCGAATGTTGACTACGCTGCTTGCGCCGACTGTGGGTTCCGCGCATGTCTGTGGCTACGATATTGCGACGAACGCCAGGGAGGTGCGCCGCCGCATCGGCTACGTGATGCAGACGGTGCCCTACCGAGGGCTTTTGACCGGGCGGGAGTGGGTGGAGATCGAGGCTTCTCTGTATCACGTGCCCCGGAGCGATGTGCGCCGACGGGCCGAGGAGGCGCTCGAGGCAGTGGGCCTTGTGGTCGACGCCGACCGGCGGTGGACCGAGTACTCCGGAGGAATGAGGAAGCGTCTGGACCTTGCCTGCGGGTTGCTTCACTCACCTGAAGTCTTGGTTCTCGACGAACCTACGCTGGGGCTCGACGTGCAGTCCCGCCACCGCGTGTGGGACTACGTGCGTGAGCAGCGCGACCGCGGGGCCACGATCCTTCTCGCCACGAACTATCTCGATGAGGCCGACCGCCTCTGTAACAAAGTCGCCATCATCGATCGTGGTGTCGTTGTGGTGGAGGGTTCGCCGGCTGAGCTCAAACGCGCTGTGGGCGCCGATCTGGTGCAGATCAAGACCGATAACGCCGAGCGCCTGCGCGCAGTGGTCGGCGGGGAGCCCTGGATCAAGGACATAGTTATGGCCGATTCCGGCAACCTTCACCTGTACGTGGAGGACGCCTCTCTTGCCCTTCCCGCCGTCATGCGCATCGGGTTGGAGCAGGGCGTAGGGCTCGAGCAGATGACGTACAGCCAGCCGACTCTGGATGACGTTTTCCTGCTCCACACCGGGCGCGAGCTCCGCGAGTCGGAAAACGCATCGTGACCATGGAAGAAGCAGCACTGGATGAGCGAATACCGGCCGCACGTGCTGTTACGCGCTCGGAGGCGCGCTTGCACTGGATCCAGGAGGTTTCGGCTCTCGCTCGGCGATGGTGGATCGAACTTCTGCGCGAACGGCTCAATCTCGTTTTCAGCATCGCCCAGCCTGCGATCTGGCTGGTGTTCTTCGGGGCCGGGGTCGAACGCGCCATTGATACCCGGGTGATAGGGACCGACGATTACATCAGCTTCATGCTCGCCGGCATCATTGCATTCACGATCGTCGGCAACGGGGTCAGCGCAGCGATGCCGTTGCTGTGGGACAAGGAGACCGGCTATCTCGATCGATTGATGAGCATGCCCATCGCTCGCAGCTCGGTCATCGTAAGCCGTTTTGTGTTCCAGGTCGCCCAGCAGTCGGTCCAGATACTGCTGGTAGTGGCGGTGGCTCTCGTCCTGGGTGTGCGCATCGAGTCGGGGCCGCTGGGGCTGGTGGTCATTCTTTTCGCGGCCGCTCTGCTCACGATGTCGGTCACCGCAGCTTTCTCGGCCCTCGCGTACGCCGTGCCACAACATGGCACGTTCTTTGCCGTGGTCGGGTTCATCTCTCTGCCGCTGTTGTTCATGAGCAACGCATTCGTTCCGCTCGATGCCATGCCGGGGTGGATGAGCGTGGTTGCGAGGATCAATCCTCTCACCTACGCGATCGAAGCGATGCGAATACTCGTGATCGAGGGTTGGTCGGGCCGAGTCCTGTCGTCGCTGGGCGTGCTAACGATCGCGGCGGCAGTTTGCCTCGCCGTGGGTACTCGAGAGTTTCGCAGACAAACGGGGGATCGGGTGCGGGGATGATGACGAGTGAAGTAACCAAACTCCCGATCCAGGGTTACGGAGCAAAGGAGTCTAGCCATGTGTCGTAGCATCCACAAGCTTCGAGACTACAGCGTACCTGCATCAAATGAAGAGATAGACGCAGCCGCCCTGCAGTTCGTGCGAAAGGTGAGCGGCTTCAGCCGCCCCTCACGGGTCAACGAGGAAGCCTTTAATAGAGGCGTCAGCGAGATATCCGATGCAACACAACGCCTGCTGGATTCGCTCCGGCCGTCGGTCGGAGAGAAGGTTGGCTGAGTAACTTCCCGAGGGTCAAGCTTCGCAAGCGATGCCGTCGCCTTCGGAGTCCAGCTCGTAGGGATCGGAGCCGGTAACTCGAATCGGGCCCTGTGCGTATTGGGGTCCATCGCCGCCGCCACCTGCGCAGTCGTAATCGGGGGCCGGGGGGAGACAGGGTGAGTATCCGTCACACCCGTCCGCCGAGGACTCGTCGGCAGCGCCGGCGCCGTTGTTGGCGCCGGTCACCGGGCGGCTAGTGGAGCACCCCTCCCACTGTCCTCTCTTGGACCCCCGGGCACGGTCCTGTGCGGCGGTGAAGCGCTCGACATACCTCACGTTCGGCGGGTACGTCGAGACGGTGGCGAAGCCCCGCCGAACCAGCGTGCTGTTGAAGAGCTCGCCGTCATCCCAGATGTAGGCAAGCAGCCGCCCGTAGTGATCGCGACGTTCCACATCGAATTCGAGCCTCACGGTTTCCCCCGTCAATGATGCGGTGGTAAAGCGCGACGCAGCCGGACCAAAGCACTCCACGGACACGCTCGGATGGACGGTCTCGGGGGTGTCGATACCTATCAAGCGGATGTCCGCCGTTGAGCCCCTGTAGTCCACCTCGATTGTGTCCCCGTCTATGACCCTCGTGACGGGAACCATGTTGACCGAGCCGGGTTTGGGCTTGCTCTCAGCAGCGGGATCCCCGGAGCGTTTATCGGGGCGCCGCCCCGCTTCGGGCCGGGCCCGGGACGGGTTGACGACATCGGTGCGTGGCCGGGATATCTGAGAAGGAGGTTCCGCCGGGGCTTGTGCCTGGGCACCACAAGCCGAGAGCAGGAGCAGAGTGCAACACAGCGCGATTCTGCCAAAGGCACCCTTCCTTCGGTCCATTTCCTTCCTATCGGTCTCGGCCCTACAGAGTTGAGTGACGGCAGAGCAGAATTGCTGCTGCCTAGGATCCCTGCGGCGGCAAGGGGAACCGTCCGCGATTACCACCGGATCCGCGTGGCTAAAGAGCAACGGTGCGCGATCAGCACCGTTGCGACGGGGTTCTTGGCACTCGAGGCGTTGCGGGCGGCCTCTGATACGGTTGCGCCACGTGAGAGCCGCACGGCCGTGGTGATCGAACGCGTCGAACTACCGGAGCTTGGCCCCACGCCGGGTTACAGCTACGCGGTGGTCGCTCACGGGATGAGGACCGTCTACACGGCCGGTGCCGTGCCACTGGATGCGGATGGACTGCTTGTCGGCGAAGGGGACCTGGCGGTTCAAGCCGACAAGGTCGTGAGTAACCTCTTGGTTGCTCTCGAGGCTGCCGGGGCGGGCGTCGACGACATCGTGAAGACGACGGTGTTCGTGGTTGCAAGCGAGCGCGCGACGCTAGGGCGGGCGTGGAGGTTTTTCGAAAAATCGGGCCTGACTCGTCCTCCTAGCACTCTGTTGGGCGTGACGTTCCTGGGCTACGAAGGCCAGCTGATCGAGGTCGAGGCAATCGCCGTCCTCCCCTAAGGACCAAGTAGGGTAAGTAGAAAGAACCTAGATTCTGGTTAGCGATGGAGGCGCATTGAACCGTACTCCTGGCGGGCAAGTGTTGGTTCTCAGCGCCAACCTAAAAAAGGCCCTGGCTCGCGATCGTCTTGAGCCCGAGATCGTCAACTTCACGCGGCGTGTGCCCGACGTGGTGCCGTTCGCGCCCGACGCCGTTCTCCTTCAAGAGGTGGTCGAGAGCAGCGCAGTGCGGGTCGCCGAATTGCTCGAGGAATCGACGGGCTTCGGTTTCGACGTTGCCGTTACTCCCGGTCCCGAACCCATAGTGGGGACGCAGGACGAACAGATTCTTGTGCGCAACACCGCGATCCTCGTCAATAGAAAGAGCATGAGAGTTGTCGACGAAGGAGGTTTCGTGGCGTCGCGTTACTCCTCTCGCGACGCCGCGCCTGAACTGAGGCCGCGCATCAAGGAGCACGCTCACTGCCTGGCACGGACGACGTCTGGAAACATCGATCTGCCGCTGGTGAGTATTCATTTCGTCACCAACGAGAAATTTGCAGCTTCGACAATGGGTTTTTGCTACAAAGCTCAGTGGGCTCGCGAGGTGATGAGTTTCGTCCAGACGCAGTACCCGCAGGGTGATGTGCCGCAAGTCCCGGTGATCGGGGGCGATTTCAACAACCGGCGCTGTCTGAGGTCGCGCGAGAAGGTGGTGTGCGAAGTACTGCCCTTCTGGCACGTGCTTACGGCGCAGGGTGGGTTCTCGGATGCCGTCTTCGAGCACCATGGGGGCTCCGAGGAATCGCTCGCCGAACAAACGAATGGTCGCAAACGCATCGACTATGTGTTTGCCCGGGGTGTGATCCTCGATGCTTCTCACGATGTCGACTATGGCGCACGCAGGGCCGATAGCGGCTTCTATTCGGATCACCGGTTGTTGTGGGCCCTGGTCAGGCCCTCCGGGTGAGCCTCCCAGGTGGGGGGCTTGACCCTGACGTAGCGTGAGGGTCTAACCTGGGCTCGAAATGGAGGAGAACCACAGTTACTCGGTAGGTCAGGTCGCCGCCCTCTCGGGGGTGACTGTGCGAACGCTGCACCACTACGATCAGATCGGCATCTTATCGCCGGGCCGCCAGCCTCCTAACGGCTACCGGCGCTACGAGGACTGCGATCTGGACAAGTTGCGGCAGATCCTGTTCTACCGGGAGCTCGGGTTTCCTCTGGAGGAGGTCGCGACCATCCTGGAGGACGCTCCCGCCAACCAGTCGGTTCACCTGCGCCGGCAGCATCGGTTGTTGAGGGATCGGATCGCGCGCCTGGAGAGGATTGTTGCGGTTGTCGAGAAGGAAATGGAGGCAAGTCAGATGAATATCTCATTGACGCCGGAGGAACGGTTCGAGGTCTTCGGGGACTTCAAGCCCGAGGACTACGCGGAGGAGGCGGAGCAGCGCTGGGGGGACACCGATGCGTATCGGGAGTCCCATCGCCGGGTGACGACCTACACCAATGATGACTGGCAGGAGCTCAAGTCTCAAAGCACGGACATCGACCGCAGGTTGGCCGCCGCCCTGGGGGCCGGGGCCGCGGCCGATGGTGAGGAGGCGATGGATCTGGCCGAGGAGCACCGTATGCATATCACCCGCTGGTTCTACGACTGCGGCTATGACATCCATGTTGGTCTCGGTGACATGTACGTGGGCGACCCTCGGTTCACTGCTCGCTACGAAGAGATCGCCCCCGCCTTGGCTCAATTCCTGCGCGACGCAATACGTGCGAACGCACGGCGCGCCGAAGCAAGCTAAGCGGACCTAGACCGACGGGTTCACGTTCAGTGCAGAGTTACCCTCGCGGCGGAGCGGGGTTCTGTCTGCACTGAACGCCGCCGGTCAGGTCTTAGCGAGTAGCTTGTTCAGAGCAGTGCGGGCTCGGGTGAGAGTGACCGCGCTGGTTCTCATGCTTGCCCATGGATCACCCTTAGCGCCGATTCGCTCGAGCACCGACCTCACGGTAAAGCGCTCGGGTCGGAGGTCTTCGTCAAAGAGCTCGTCGGAGAAGAGGGGAGTCGACACCGGTGCTCCCCGGCTAGGCCTCACCGAGTAAGGGGCCACTGCGTGTGCCCCGTAGGCGTTGCGCCCGACGTCGATATAGAGGCGGCCCTCGCGCTTTGCCCTGCGCACCGCAGTCGTTAGCCGCTGTGGGGCACGAAGCTCGAAAACGCGCGCGGTGTCGTCCGCAAACGCGCGCACATCCCGGTAGCGCCAACCTCGCCGCAGAGGCACCACGACATGAAGGCCCTTGCCTCCCGTCGTCTTCGCAAAGCGGGGGAGGCTGAGCTCTTCCAATAGAGCGCACAGCAGCTCGGCCGCCTCCTGCGCCGAGCGGAAGGCGTTCTCGGGAGGATCGAGATCGAAGATTAGTTGATCAGGCTGTTCGACACGATCGACGCGGCTGGTTCCGGTATGCAGGGTGATGGCAGCTTGATTCGCGAGGTAGACCAACGTGGCCGGGTTGTCGCAGATGACATGGTTGACGGTGCCCTTGTCTTTGGGCAGCTTCTGCGTGTGGATCCAGTCTGGAAGGTATTTTGATGCATCCTTCTGGTAGAAGCCGTTCTTGTCGATGCCATCGGGAAACCGTTGGATCGTGAGAGGCCGTCCCTTCAGGTGTGGAACCATGACCGCCGCTACCTCGTGGTAGTAGGCGATCAGCTCGCCTTTGGTCACTTCGTTCCCGGGAAAGAGGACCTTGTGCTGGTTCGAAGTCTCGATCGCGCGGCGCCCCACCTTCAGCGTACTCATTGGGCGCACGGCCGACCGTCACGTGAAGGCGATGCGGTCTACTCCTGTGGGGGGAACGACATCACGCCGAACTGGGCGCCCTGGGGATCTGCCAGAGCCCCCTGTCGTCCGCCTGCAGCGAAGTCGGTCACCGGCCCGTGGGGTGTGCCGCCCAGCTCCTGAGCGCGGGCAATCGTGGCCTCTGCATCGTCGACCAGGAAAGCAACTCGCCAGTGGGCCGGAACCTGGGGTGGCATTTCAGGACCGAGCTCCGAGATGCTGCCGATCTCGCGCTCTTCCAGTGACATGTATTCGCCCCAGGTTGGATCGCTCTGGAGCTTCCAGCCGAATACGTTTCCGTAGAACGACCTGGCCGTGTCCACATCTCGAGTGGCGAGGTCGCTCCAACACCAAGTGAAAGGCTCGTTTACAAGGGCCGCCCCGTGGTGCTTGACCGCCTGCCAGACCCCTGCGATGGCACCGTCGGGTGAGGCGAACACGGTCATCCGTCCGGCATCGAACACATCGAAGGGGTCCATCATCACCGTGCCGCCGTGCTCGGTGATCGAGGCGGCGGTCGCCTTCACGTCGGCCGAGGCGATGTAGGTGGTCCACGCGGGAGGCATTCCCTCCGTAAAGATCCCCCCTACCCCTGCTACCACGTGCCCGTCCTTGGAGAACTGGCCGTAGCCGCCCGCCTCGGGACGCTCGTCAACCTCTGCGGTCCACCCGAAGAGCTCGCTATAGAAGGGTCGGGCGGCCTCGGGGTCGGTCGTTCCCAGGTCCACCCAGCAAGGGGTGCCCGGCAGGTAAGACTCTTTAGTGGGCATAGCGCCAGGCTAACACCGTTGCCGGGGCGGCTCACGAGTTGCTGGGCTGCGGGCCGGCTTCCCGGCCGGGCCACCGCCAGCCAACGTTTCTCCTGATCAGCACGATCGAACAGGTTCGGGAGCAGTAGGTGGTCCAAGCGGGTTCGCGAGGAGTTCATCCGGGCTCCCGCAGGCGCGTCTCAGGGCTCCGCTAGGGTTGGAGCCGCCCAAAAATAAGTACGGGAAGAAGACGCTTTCCTGCGTTGTTAGTCGTGCAAACGGTGTTGAGTCGTGAGAAAGAGGGGCGTATGAGCGATGTGATCAAGGCGTCGGGGCTGGTCAAGCGCTATGGCACCGTAACGGCGCTCGACGGACTCGATCTCGTCGTGCCGGGAGGCACGGTGCTCGGGTTGCTGGGCCCCAACGGCGCGGGCAAGACCACCGCCGTGCGCATCCTCACCACGCTGCTCGAGCCCGATTCCGGTACCGCCGAAGTCGCCGGTATCGACGTGCGCAGCGATCCCGGAGCTGTGCGAGAACGCATCGGTCTGTCCGGTCAGAACGCGGCCGTCGATGAGTATCTAACGGGATTCGAGAACCTCGACATGGTGGGTCGGCTCTACAAGCTCGGGCGTGGGCCTGCCCGGGAGCGCTCGCGTCAGCTTCTGGAGATCTTCTCGCTGTCCGACGACGGCGACCGGCCGGTGAAGGGTTACTCGGGCGGCATGCGCAGGCGCCTCGACCTGGCCGCCGCACTCGTGGCCGAGCCTGCGGTGCTGTTTCTCGATGAGCCGACCTCGGGTCTCGACCCGCGCAGCCGCACCGACCTGTGGGGCGTCATTCGCACCCTCGTGCGCGAGGGCACCACGCTGCTGCTGACTACTCAGTACCTGGAGGAGGCCGACCAGCTCGCCGACGATATCGTGGTGATCGATCACGGTCGCATGATCGCGCACGGCACCTCGGACGAGCTCAAGGCTCAGGTAGGCGGTGAACGGCTAGAGCTAGTCGTAGGGACGACATCGGACATCCAGCCGGCCCGAAGTGTGCTAGCAGACGTCGCTGCGGGAGAGGTCGTGGTCGATGAAGACGGCCGCCGGCTCACGGCCCCTATCAGCGGTGGCGCGGATGCATTGATGACGGCTCTGCGCAGGCTCGACGCAGACCATGTGCGTGTACTAGACGTAGGGCTGCGCCGGCCCACCCTCGATGACGTCTTCCTTACGCTGACCGGTCACGCTGCAGAAGCCTCGGACACCGACTCAGAGGCCGACGGCAGCGCCAAGCGCGACGACGACGGTCGAGCCAAGAAGCGGCGAACAAAGGAGCCCGTCCAATGAGTAATCTCCGCTGGGCCTTTGCAGATGGCGCGGTCATCGCTAAGCGCAACCTCATCAAGATCAAACGGGTGCCCGATCTGCTGGTGTTCACCACGATATCCCCGATCATGTTCGTGTTGCTCTTCGCGTACGTGTTCGGCGGTTCCATCAGCCCCCCGGGTGTCAACTACAGGGAGTTTCTTATCGCCGGGATCTTCGCCCAGACCGTGATCTTCGGAGCGACTTTCACCGGCGCAGGCCTGGCCGACGACATGCAGAAGGGAGTCATCGACCGGTTCCGGTCGCTGCCGATGTCGCGCTCTGCCGTTCTTGTGGGACGAACCGCGAGTGACATCGTCTACAACATGATCTCGATCACTGTCATGTCTCTGACCGGGCTGATTGTAGGGTGGCGAATTCGAACTTCGCTGCCCGAGGCAGTCGGCGGCTTTCTGCTTCTGCTGTTCTTCGCCTATGCGTTCTCCTGGGTGATGGCATACGTCGGCATGCTCGTGTCCAGTCCAGAGGTCGTAAGCAACGCGTCATTCATCGTGGTCTTTCCAATAACCTTTGTCGCCAATACCTTCGTGCCGAGCGATAATTTGCCGCCGGTGCTGCGAGCGATCGCCGAGTGGAACCCGGTTTCGGCGGTGGCGCAGGGGGCTCGTGAGCTATTCGGCAATACCAGTCCGGCCGCCCCGCCTCCGGAGGTCTGGTCGCTACAGCATCCCGTACTCTATACGCTCATCTGGGTCGCCATCATCTTGGCGGTGTTCGTGCCTCTCTCCGTGCGGCAGTACAAGAGAGCCGCCAGCCGCTGAGCCTGTTTACGGGAGTTGGGCGGCAGCTAATTGCCGGATGTCCAAGGCCCGACGCCGCCTAGTCGGTCGACACCGATGCGGGTGATGTAGCCGGGCGGGGGATTGGGCATCGGCGGAAACACGACTTCTGGACCGAGATAGGTCCGCGCCAGCTCTTGAAGCAGCTCCGGGGCGCCGCCCTCGGTCACGCGCGCCCGCCCTTGGATCACGAGGTACTCGGTGAGCCCTATCTCGTTGACGGTCTCCGTTTCGAACGACAGCGTGACCCTTGGGTCGCGCCGCATGTTGCGGAGCTTTCTCTGATCAAAAAGGGTGGCAAGTACGATTTCGTTAGCTTCGACTCCCGCCCATGCGCAGGTCACCTGGGGGCTGCCATCGGGATCGAGGGTGACGAGGTGCGCCAACGCCGCCGACTCGAGGATCCTCTTTGCGCTATCGGGAATGATCATGGCTGCATGATCGCACGAGGGTATTCAATCGCGCAACTTCTACTACCAGGTTCCAATTCGGTATTCAGCGGCACAACTTCCACGGAGAGCACTCAGATTGCAGGTCGCTTTTCCTTGTAAGCAGACATGAGCTTGTCTGTTTGATCCGCCTCGAGATACTTGGTCGCTTCACGCATGGTTATTCCCGATGCGATATGCGTTCGCGGCGCCAGCCAATCAAACACATCGTCGGGGTTTCTCTTTGCAACTTCTCTCAGAACCCACCCGATCGCCTTGCGAATAAAAAACTCCTTCTCCGAAAGCATGGAGTCGGCGTGCCGGCAGAAGCTCGAGAATGCCTCCCCCTTGCGCAAGAGCTTCAAGTGCGCCAGCAGAAGGGAACGCCTTAACCAGAAGTCGTCGTCGGTCGCCCACTCCTCCAGCGTCTGAAGGGCCGCGGGATGCCGCAGGGCAAGCCCGCCTGCGACGTTTCCGGCAAGCCCGTCGACGAGCGCCCACGTTTTCGAAGCGCGAATCAGCTGTTCGATGACCGGAATGTCGCGGAGAGAGAGGGTGGCCGGGCAGCTCTCGAGCAGGACCACGGCCGTCATTCGTCGTTCAAAGATCGGCTGGGACCACAATTCCAAGACCAGTTCGATGAGGTCATCGTGAGTTATCGATGCGTGGCCACGAACGAATGCCTTGACGATCTCGCGGATTGCTGCTTTCGATGCCCCGAAGAACTCGAGATCGCTTTTGAGGTACTTCTTCTCGGCCACCGCCCTCTCCGGGTCTCCGCGTGTCCGCAGCTCCTTGTCGATTCGGGCTGCCATCTCGGCGGCGCTTGAAGGGTGCAAGTCTCAGCCCGAGGACTCTTTACGACTTGTCAGCCAAGCGCCACCGAGCACCAGCGCCGTTCCTGCCAGTGAGAGAACGGCGATGGTCTCGTCTCGAAAAATCAGGCCGAGGCTCACGGCAACGATCGGGAGGAAGTAGATGGCGATAGAGCCGCGCGCGGCCCCCGCCCGACCGGCTAGATTTGTCATCGCCACCAGCGCAACGCCCGTGCTAATGACTCCCAAGGGCACCATGGCGATCGCGCTGGGCCAGCTCCACTCGGATGCGGGCAGTTGCACGACCGCGAGCAGTGTGACCGGCGCCAGCGCGACCAGTTGAGCGCGCAAGAGCACCGGCAGCGCCCCGTAACGTTGTTGCAACGGGACGGCCAGGTTGAACGAAATCCCGTAGAAAACCACTGCCAACAGAATCAGGAGGACGCCGAACCCGGTGAAGCTCGAGTCCTCCACGGCCGGAAATGCGATCGCGACAACGCCTACGAATCCGAGCAACAAACCGGCGATCTGGTGCCGCCCCGGGAGTTTGCGCATCAGGAGAGCGGCGAACAAGGCGCTAAAGAGTGGGACGGCGCCGTTGAGCATCCCCGCAAGGGCAGATGAGATCCGCTGTTCGGCCAGGGGGAAGAGCACGAAGGGAACGGCCATCCAAAGGATTCCGAGCGCCGCGACTCTGCGCCAGTCCTCGGCTTCGATCTTGGCGCGGGCGCGCGGGAAGAGGGCCAGAGTCCCGGCTCCGAGCGCAAGTCGCGCGAAGGCGACGACTCCCGGAGCGAAGGAATCGACCCCTATCGCAATGAACAAGAAGGACGAGCCCCACATCAAGGAGACTGCAACGAGAAGGCCCCACTCGGCGGGCCCAAAAGCTTCGGGTCGGCTGCCGGGGGTGGTGTGGAAAAGGCGAGCAGGCCTGGAGGGGCCGACGTTGGGATCTAGCTGCTGCTCCCCCTTCGTCGGCTGCGCCCTCTCTTCTCCTTTGCTTGTCAAGAAGGCATGTTAGGGGCGCGTCGCTATAGCTGCGGCGATGATTGCTGTGGTCGCTCGGTCGACGTCGGCAGTGGTGGTTGCGTGATCCGAGACGCTGATCCGAAGGGCGGCCTTGTCTCGCCATACCGTATCGCCCAGCCACGCCTCGCCACCGCTCTGGACGATGGCAGCGGTCTTCCTCGTACGAGTGTCGTCGTCGCCTACTCGCACGAGCACCTGGTTGAGCACGACATCGTTCAACAACTCGAGGTCTTCGGTCGCAGAAAGAGTTTCGGCGAAGCGCGTGGCGTGGTCGCAACAGCGCCGGACCAGCGCCGCGACCCCCTCTCGGCCGAGGCTGCGCAGCGCCGCCCATACAACAAATGCCCGAGCTCTCCGGCTGCTCTCGGGCGTCCAGTCCGATCCATCCCGCGCCCCATTTGTTTCTCGGACCAGATAAGGGGCGCGCATAGCCATGGCGATGCGATGGGTCTGGGGGCGGGCGCACGCCACGAAGCCGGAATCGTAGGGGACGTTCAACCACTTGTGGCCGTCGGTCGCCCAGGAGTCCGCCAACTCGACTCCTTCCACGAGGTGGCGATGAGCCGGGCTTGCCGCCGCCCACAGCCCGAATGCCCCGTCGACGTGCAGCCAGGCCCCGTGGTCCCGGCACGACTCAGCGATCTCTCGAAGGGGGTCGAAGGCTCCGGTGTTCACGTTCCCGGCTTGGGCGCAGACGATGCTCGGACCGTGAATGTCCACCAAGGTTCGACGAAGCGCGTCGGCGTCCATCCTGCCCTGCGAGTCGGCCGAGACGACAATCATCGTGCGCTCGCCCATGCCGAGAAAACGCAAGGCTCGCCCAATCGTGATATGGCAATCGGCTCCCACCAGGATCGCCACCGGGGGAGCGCCCGTCAACCCGTCGGCCTCGACGTCCCAGCCTGCTTTCTCCAGCACATCGTGCCGCGCGGCCGCCAACCCCGCGAAGTTGGCCATCTGCGCCCCCGTGGTGAACCCCAGCGAAGCCGAGGAGGGGAGGCCGAGGAGGTCGAGCAGCCACCCGGCCGTGACCTCCTCGACCGCTGCGGCCGCGGGTGACAGCACATGGAGCCCCGGGTTCTGATCCCAGGTCGCAGTCAGCCAGTCCGCGGCCAGCGCAGCCGGTAGGACGCCGCCTTCGACGAAGCCAAAGAACCGGCCCCCGCTGGTCGCCACGAGACCGGGATCGACGCCCTGGGCCAGTTCCTCCACGACCGTCAGGGAATCCACGGGGGCATCGCCGAGTGGCCCACCGAGGGCTGTCCTCAGGTCCTCCCGGCTCACCGGGGCTGCAACAGGGCGCCGGGCGAGGCCGTCGACGTAGGCCTGCGCGAGCTGCTGAGCGCGACGCAGGAGGATATTGGATTCGGTCACAGTGACCACCTCTGCACAAAGTTGCCCATCTCGGATTTCGTTCTCATCTCGGACGAGCCTCCTGTTGGTCCATAATGTCATTCTCGCCCATGGAGACTCCGGGGCGCTTTGCCAGGACCCTAGCTGGTGGGCTCCCACAACTGGGGTTTTGCCGCCTCTTGACCTCAAGTGCGCTTGAGGTTTTAGCATGATGGTGGCGACGACTACTCTCGAAGAAAACGACTACTCTCGAAGAACAGGAGGTGCGCGATGGACATGCAAGTGACCGCGTGGATGTCGCTCTACAACGCGATGAACGCCGAGTCGGACAGGCGGCCGTTCTCCAAGGCCACGATGCGCCGCATCGGCGAGTTCGCGCGCCCTCACCGTCGCCGGCTGGCCTGGTTCCTGCTGCTCAGCGTAGTAACGGCGGCCTTGGCTGTCGCTACCCCCGTGCTTGCCGGCCGGGTTCTAGATGCGATAGTCAAAGGCGAAGCTTTGAGCACGATCGTCGGATTGGCGGCGCTCATAGCGGTAATCGCTGTGCTCGAGGCAGGGCTCGGCCTGGCAACTCGGGGGCTGTCGGCCAGCATCGGCGAGGGCCTGATCCTGGACCTGCGAACAACGGTGTTCGACCACGTTCAGCGCATGCCGATTGCCTTCTTCACGCGCACTCGTACCGGAGCATTGGTCAGCAGGTTGAACAGCGACGTCATCGGCGCGCAGCGAGCCTTCAGCAACACCCTCTCCGGGGTGGTCAGCAATCTCGTAACGCTTGCACTCACGCTCGTCGTGATGCTCGGTATCTCTTGGCAGATCACACTGCTTGCCCTGTTGTTGTTGCCCGTGTTCGTTATCCCTGCGCGGCGGATGGGGACTCGCTTGGCACAGCTCCAGCGCGAGTCGGCGAACCACAACGCAGTCATGACCACACAGATGACGGAGCGCTTCTCCGCGCCGGGGGCGACTCTGGTGAAACTGTTCGGACGGCCGGCTCGGGAGTCTGCCGAGTTCGCCGCTCGGGCTCAGCGGGTGCGGGATATCGGCGTACGCGCGGCGATGGTGCAGTGGATATTCGTGACGGCGCTGACGCTGGTTTCGGCGCTGGCGCTTGCCGTGGTCTATGGGGTCGGTGGCTACTACGCGCTGCGGGGAGAGCTGGAGGCCGGCGCAGTCGTCGCCCTTGCCCTGCTGCTCACCCGCCTTTATGCACCGCTGACGGCCCTGGCCAGCGCGCGGGTGGAAGTAATGAGCGCCCTGGTGAGCTTCGAGCGCGTATTCGAGGTGCTGGACCTGAAACCCCTGATTGCCGAGAAGACGGACGCCCGGAGGGTCCCAGAGGGGCCGGTCTCGGTCGAGTTCGACGCAGTGCGCTTCAGCTATCCATCGGCCGACAAGGTATCGCTCGCCTCCTTGGAGGAGGTCGCGCTACTCGACTCGCGCGGTGGCGTCGAGGTGCTGCACGAAGTGTCGTTTCGGGCCGAGCCGGGGCAGATGGTGGCCCTGGTGGGATCATCGGGGGCCGGTAAGTCGACCATGGCCCAACTGGTGCCGAGGCTCTACGACGTAGACGGCGGCGCCGTGCGTTTGGCTGGTGTGGATGTGCGTGACCTGTCTTTCGAGTCGATTCGGGAGACGCTCGGTTTGGTCACACAGGACGGCCACCTGTTCCATGAGTCGGTCCGGGCCAACCTGCTTCTGGCGTGGCCCGAGGCCTCGGAGGAAGAATTGTGGGACGTTCTGCGGCGTGCTCGCTTGGAGCCGCTGGTGCGGTCACTCCCGGACGGGCTCGAGACGATAGTGGGCGAGCGCGGCTACCGGCTTTCCGGCGGCGAGCGGCAGCGCTTGACGATCGCTCGGCTGCTCCTGGCTCGCCCGCGGGTGGTGATCCTGGATGAGGCCACCGCTCACCTCGATTCCACCTCGGAAGTCGCGGTGCAGGCGGCGCTGGGTGAGGCCCTCGCGGGGCGAACCGCAGTGGTGATCGCGCACCGGCTCTCCACCGTTCGGGCCGCGGACCTTATCCTGGTGATCGAGGACGGGCGAATCGTGGAGCGAGGCACTCACGCCGAGCTTCTTGCCGCGAGCGGCCGATACGAAGAGTTGTACCGAACACAGTTCGAGCAGCCACGGGATCAAGTCGCGGTGAGCGTCCCCGCCGGGCCCCAAGAGCTCTAGTAGTGTCTGCGCGCTCAAGACGCGCTTAGAGAAAGGGCTGCCTGGTGACTCTTAGGGCTGTGATCCTGAATTGCACTCTCAAGCGATCTCCCGATGTCTCGAACACCGAAGCGCTGGCGCGCAAAGTGATGGCATGGTTCGACACCATGGAGGTCGAGAGCGAGATGATCCGGATCGTCGACTACAACGTGCCGACAGGAGTGACCTCGGATGAAGGTGACGGGGACGAGTGGCCCAGGATTCTCGAGCGCATCAAGGCAGCCGATATCCTGGTGATTGCGACGCCCATCTGGTTCGGCCACCGCTCTAGTGTCGCCCAGCTCGTCATCGAGAGACTCGACGGTACCTACAACGAGCGCAACGACGTCGGTCAGTACCCGCTCTACAACAAGGTGGGCGGGGTTGTGGTCACCGGCAACGAGGACGGTGCACACGCAGCGGCCGAGTCGACTTTGTTCAATCTGTCACATCTTGGCTGCACGATCCCGCCCAACTCGGACACCTACTGGGTGGGCGACGCCGGGCCCGGCCCTTCTTACCTTGAAGCCGGAGGGGAGAACCACCCCTACACGCAGCGGACGACCCGCTGGATGGCGCACAACCTCGTGCACGTCGCCAGGATGTTGAAGGCGAGCCCGATCCCACCCGAGGGCAACACGTTTGAGGAGGAGACAGACCACCGGCCGCACATTGGCTAGAAAACGGCCCCTCGGCCCGCCCCTGAGCCGGTTCTGAGCCAGATTAGGGGCGGATTCCGCACCTTTACTGGCACAAAGCCGAATTAGGGGCAGCCCCCGCCCCGCCCCCCGCCCCCGCCTCTGCCCCCTACTCACCCAGGCCGATCCGGACCGGGATTTCGTCACTACATTCAGTTATCTGGAATCTATCGGTAATAAATCTTAGGTAATTTCTCAAGGCCTCCCCGAGCCCGGCCGAAGTAATAGGCAACCCGCCCATGAGGACGGGCCCGACGAGAAAGGCAAACCCGCGGCAACGCGGGGGCGCAAAGCCAGGGGTCCCGGCAACGGGATCGCCCAGCTACCGAACTGGGAGGAACACCATGTACCGACGTCTGTCTGCCGTAGTCA
>JACDAL010000156.1 GCA_013695465.1 Actinomycetota bacterium
AGCTCGGCGAGCTTCAAGGGGCGTTCTTCTGCGTGCAGCCCCAGTGAACGGGCCAGCTCCAGCACACGCGCACGCGTGACACCCGGCAGCAGGCGATGGTCGGCCGGAGGGGTCGTTATTCGCTTTGCGAACACTGCGAAGAGGTTGCCGGTCCCCGTTTCCAGAACCTCGTCGTCGTCGACGATCACGACCTCCTCTCCGGGATCGAGTCCCGCTCCCAGCCGTTCGATAAGGCTCCGGTCCCTCCACTTGTGAGGCCCCAGGCCCCCCGCCACCGTGGCCTGCCTCAGCCTCAGAACGGTTCCCGCGAGGGGGTCGAGCACGTGGCGCCGGGTGGGCTCGACTTCCGTGCTGAAGCAGAGTCCGCTAGACGCGGGCCATACCGCCACCCTCAGACGGGCGGCCCGGTCGAGCGGAAGAGTTCGCTGCGCCCATTCCATTGCCGTGCGTAGCTTTGCGGGCAAAGGGCTGTTGTATAGCCGGGCAGCGCTACGTTCGAGTCTTTGAAGATGGGCGTCGAGCTCCACGATGGAGCCGCCGAGCACGAGCATCGTCTCGATGAGGCCCAGCTCGAGGTTGGGCTTGTTTGTGATCACGCTCGCACGAGGTGAGCGGCGGGCTCTGCAAGCCGCGAACTTGCGGCCTCGATGAGCGGCGCCGCTTTCGTGAAGCATTCCTCGAGCTCGGCCTCGGGGTCCGAGTCGGCAACGATCCCGCCGCCGGCCCCGAGCCAAACGCGTCCTTCGGAGATCTCGAACGTGCGAATGGCGACGTTGAGCTCGAGCCCTGCCACGGGGCTCGAATAGCCGACGGCGCCCGTGTACGCCTCACGCGCGCTGCTTTCGAGCTCGGCGATCAGCTCCATCGCCCTGATCTTGGGCGCTCCGGTGACCGAGCCGGGAGGAAAGGTGGCCCTCAGCAAGGCTTCCTCGTCGATCTCCTCCCGCAGCGTCCCGGTTACGGTCGTAACCAGATGCCACACGCCGGGATGAGGCTCCGGGCGCGCCAGCGAGGGAACCGTGATCGAGCCCGGCACGCATACTCTGCCGAGGTCGTTTCTGACAAGGTCGGTGATCATGACGTTCTCGGCCCGGTCCTTGGGTGACGCCTGCAGAAGGCTGCGATGCCTGGCCTCCTTTTCTTGAGGCGGCCGGCGGATCGTGCCCTTGATGGGTTTGCTCGTCACTGCCCGTCCCGCTTTGTGGAGGAAGAGCTCGGGGGAGAGGCTCGCCAGGCTCGCCTCTGGAGTGCTCACGAAGGCGCCGTAGCAAGGAGACAGGTGCTCCGCACAGGCGCAGAACAGGTCGAGCGGATCACCGGAGAAGGCAGCCTCCAATCGCAGACAGAGGTTGGCCTGAAAGATGTCGCCCGCCCAGATGTGATCGATGCAGCGGGCCACCGCAGCACGGTGGTGCTCGTCTGTGGGGTCCGAGTTGAAGGTCCCGAGCACGTAGGGGCTCCCCTCCTCGGGCTTTGATTGAAGCCGGGTCCTCAGCAGATGAAACCTGCGCTCGAGGGCAGTCGCTCGTTCCGGCGTCCACAGCGCCTCGAACCACCACTGGTTTCTCTCCAACTCGTAGCGCAGCACGTGGTCGTAGTAGGCGAGGGAGAATGCAGGGATGGCCACGGACCGCGGCGGAGGCTGGGGGAGCTTCTCGATAAGCCCGCCGAGCTGGTAGCCGAGGTAGCCGAACCACCCTCCGCCCACGGCCCCCTTTATCTCGCCCTCTATGGCCGGCAACCTGCTCAGGGTCGCAAAGGGATCGTCGCCGGGCCCCGCCACGGACGACGGTTCCGACGCGACGATCGCTCCCCCGCCGGCCCATTGCCCCACCAGTGCGACCGGTCGGCGATCGTCCCGGAAGGAGCGCAACACCTGGGTGGGAGTGAGGTTGGATCGAAGCGCTATTCGCCTCAGCTGCGACTTTTTCACTGCAGCCCGCGATCGGCGCGGGTTCTGGCGTAAAGATCGCTCACATTGTCTCAGATGCCGGGCAGAACGAAGCCTTGTGGCTCGATTGCGAACTCGGTCCCCGCGTCGAGCAGCGCGCCAAAGAAGTAGTCACCGTAGGAGCGGTCGCAGCTCATCAGATAAGAGCAGACACCGTTGCGGTCGTCGCGCACGAGCTCGACCGTCAGCCTGGCAACCGACGTTCGCAACGCGGCCCCCGTGGGGGTGACGGCGTCCGAGAGGTCGATACCGCACAGCTTGCACAGAACATCCGGTCCCCGGCTTCCGGTCAAACGGACAAGCGTGCGCCCGTGAGTGATGTCGAGCAGCGTGACGAGCTCTCCTGCTGGGACCCGCTTCGTGACCTTGTCGATCAGCCTCGGCGCGCTCCCGGGCACCGCATAGAGCGTCCATTCCTCGGGCCGGCAGGCGGTCGTGAGCACACCGCTCAACGTGCGGGAGGCTCTCCCGAAGGGGGTCTTCAGCAGGTCCGCGACCGCTCCCGACGCCGCCCCCCTCACCAGCACCTTGGTGAGCGGCATGCAGTCGATGAGCTCGAGGGTTGCCCCCTGAGACGTCCGAGAAGTCTGAGAGACCTCCCACCCCGCCACCACGTCCGTCGAGCCGAAGGCGGGGATGGGGCTGCGGGCAACGGCCGCTGGTCTAGCCACGAAGCCGCTGCCCCTCGGGATCGAAATGGGCAAGGTGCTCGGTGACTACAGCCCGTGCTCTCACCCCTGCGGGAAGCACGATGCTGAGCTCGGTTCCCGGCTCGGCAAGGTGCGGGGCGACAAGACCGAGACAGATCGGGCGCCCCAGCGTGGGGGACATGCGGCTGGACGTGATCCGGCCGGCGATGGCGCCGTCGTGGACGATCTGGCTAGCTTCGGGCGGCACCACCGTGACGTCCTCCGGCCTCAGCCCCACGAGCTTGGGCCAGTCGCTGCGCTCTGCCTGCCAGGAGAGCTCGGGCTTGCCGGAAAAGTCCTCCTTGTCGAGCTTGATGGCCCAGTCGAGCTCGGCGGAGTAGGCACGGGTGAGGCCATCTGTGTCCTGGCCCACGATCAGATGGCCCTTTTCGAGGCGAAGGATGCGCTGCGCCTCGATCCCGAAAGGAGCGATTCCTAGGTCCGCGCCCTGCTCCATCAACGACTCCCACACATGCAGTCCGTAGGAGGAGGGCACGTGCAGCTCGAAGCTGAGCTCGCCGGTGAAGCCGATCCGCCACATGAGGCAGTCCTCGACCCCCGCCACCCGTCCCCTGCGAACACGCATGTAGGGGAACGCCTCGGCGGAGAGATCGACGTTTTCGACAAGGCGTTCCAGAAGCGTGCGCGATTTGGGACCGGCCACGTTGATGCTGGCGAAGTCGGAGGTCACCGGCGTGATGTGAACCCGCCACTCTGGATGCTCGGTCTGCAGCCAGCTCTCGGCCCACTCCAGTAGCGTGTCGGCGCCCGAAGAGGTGGCGGTCATGAGGTAATTGTCGTCTGAGAGCCTTCCGGTGACGCCGTCGTCGAGCACAACTCCGTCCTCGGCGCACATGACGCCGTAGCGCACCGAGCCGACGGCGAGCTTCGCCCATTTGTTGACGTAGAGCTGGCTCAGGAGCTTCGCTGCGTCGGGACCGCGCAAGTCGAACTTACCCAGCGGGGTCACGTCGATGAGGCCAACGTTCGAGCGCACGTTGCGGACCTCGGCCGTGGGGTTGCCGTAGTGGTCGGGCCGGATCCAGGCACCTGCGACCAAGGGGGTGGCACCGCGAGCCTCGTGCCAGCTCTGCATGGGGGAGTAGCGGACGGGCTCGAGCGTGCGCCCGGCCAGAGCGCCGAGCGTAATGGGGGCATAAGGAGGCCGCCACACGGTCGTACCGGTCTCGGTGATCGTGGACTCGGTGGCCGCCGCCACTACCGCAACTGCATTGACGACCTCGAGCTTTCCCTGAGCCGAGCCCATCGTGGCGGTGGTATAGCGCTTGGCCAGCTCGATCGAGCTGTAGCCCTCTGCGACCGCCGCTTCGAGCTCCTTGGAGGAAACGTCCTCGGAGAAGTCGACGAAGCCGTGCGTCCGTCCCCTGAACAGGGCGACGTGGGCGTCGACGGGAAGGGCCGTGATGGCGTTGCTCTGTTCCTCGGCGACGGGGGAGTCGGTGGGGGCCGCGTGCGGAACGCCCTTTCGGAGCCGGCCGCCCGCCACGCGGGCGCGCCCCGCCGCCAGCCGTCCGGTGTGGGCCGCGTGCTCGAGGATCTGCTCCAGAGAGCCGTCGCCGGTTATGCCTCCGGTGGCGAGGACGTCTTCGGGAAGCGAGCAGGGAAAAAAGCGGGCGGCCCGCTCGTCGTAGGTGGGCTTGTCTCCTGCCATGTTGAGCAGCGAGGTCGGCGCGGTCCAGCCGGTCGCGGTAACAAGGAGATCGCACTGATAAGTTCTGCCGTCCCCGCATTCGACGGATTGGAGCGTCGCGCTTCCGGAGGCGCGCACTACATCGCCGCCTCTGCGAGCGTCCTCGACACAGCACACTTCCACGCCGGCCCCCTCGAGGTCTTGGGCGGCGGCATCACCAGACGAGTTGGCCGTGAACACGACCGCACGCGTTCCCGGTTTGACCGCCCACAGGTTGATGAGGCGGCGGGCGGCGCCGGACAGCATTACGCCGGGCAGGTCGTTGCCCGCGAACACATAGGGCCGCTCGATGAGGCCGGGGGCGACAATGAGCGTCTTTGCTCTCGCTTTGATGAGTCGCTCGGTAACACCCGGAAGACTGCGTTGCAGGATAGCGAGGAAGTTGCCGTCGTAGCGGCCCGCGACCACTGAGTCGATCAGGACCTCGATGCTGTTCGTAGCCGACACTGCGGCTTTCAGCTCTGCCAGCACGCTGAGCTCGTGTGCTCCGCCCCATCGCAGGTGGCCGCCGAGCTCATGCTCTGATTCGACCAACATCACCTGCGCGCCCGCTTCTGCGGCCGCCACCGCGGCCGACATGCCTGCCGGTCCTCCGCCCGCCACCACCACGTCGGGGTGGGCGTAGCGCTTGTCGAAGTAGCCCGCGGCGGGCCGGTTGGAGATGACCCCGCCGGAGGCGAACCTCTTGAGCACCGCTTCATACGCGGGCCACAGCCGCTGCGGCTTCATGAACGTCTTGTAGTAGAAGCCCGCCGACAGGAATCGAGATACTGCCCGGTTGGCTACCTTCACGTCGAAGCGCAGGGACGGCCACACATTCTGGGGGCTTGCGATCATCCCGTCCTCGACCCTGCGGTGGGAAGCTCGCACGTTGGGCTCGTCACCCACCTGAACGATGCAACCGGGGTCGAGTGAGTCGGCCGTCAGCACTCCGCGGGGCCGGCTGTACTTGAAGGAGCGTGACATGACGCGCTCGCCTGAGGCGGCAAGCGCCGAGGAGATCGTGTCACCCAAGAAGGCGGGGTAGTCGTGCCCATTCCAGGTGAAACGAAGGGGCCGGGAGCGATCGATCACTTCTCCCGGCCGTAGGGAGAGCCTCATGCTGCCTTCTAGGCGGGCGGGGCGAGCCACTAGCTCTCGCCCTTTGTTGCTGCGGCAGGCTCGAGTCGCACCGCGCGCACTTCGTTCGAGTTCGTGTCGCGCTCGATCTTGAAATAACGCCCACAACCGGCGCGGTGGAACCAGCTCTCGGTCGTCCAGCCGGATGGGTTGACTCGTTCGTAGAGATAGGCGCGCCATTGCTCTTGCGTGGCGGAATTGGGATCGGGCCGCGCGATGCTCTCTCCGACGTAGCGGAACTCGGACGCGTTGCGCGGCCCGCAGTTAGGGCACGGAATCAGAATCATCTCCTACCCTTGTCAGTGTCCAACGGAGGCCGCGCCTTTCTCGCCCAGGAGCTCACCGGTACCGAATCGCTCGAGCGCGAACGCCTCGATGATTTGTGGGGTCTTGTTGTCGGCGATGAGCTGCGCCATCGCCTCGCCCGAAACCGGGCCCGCTTTGAAGCCATAGGTTCCCCAGCCCACATCTACCAAGAAGCCCTCGACGGGTGTGAAGCCCATAATCGGCGAGTAGTCGGGAGTCATGTCGCAGAGCCCGGCCCATTGGCGCAGCACCCTCATCTTGGAGAGCGCAGGCATCAGCTCGAGCACGTGGCTCGCCAAGCCCTCGATGAAGTCGAGCGAGCCCCTCATCGAATAGGACGGGAAGGGATCGACGGAAGCGCCGAAGACGAGCTCGCCCCGGTCCGTCTGGCTCATGTAGACATGCAGGCTCCCGGAAACCACGACCGTGTTCAGGAACGGTTTCACCGGCTCGGTGACGGCTGCTTGAAGCGGCGATGTCGTGATCGGCATGCGAACTCCAACCATGTTTGAGATCAGGCTCGCCCACCCCGCAGTTGCGTTGACCACGATGGGGGCCGAGATGTCTCCCCGGTTCGTGCGCACCCCGGTGACCCGGCCGGAGGACACGTTGATCCCTACGACCTCGGTGTTTTGGTGAATATGCACGCCGGCCGTGTCCGCGCCGCGCGCGTAGCCCCACACGACCGCGTCGTGCCTGATGATCCCGCCGGGCGGATGATAGAGGGCACCGAGAATCGGATAGCGGGGCTCGGAGGAGACATCGAGATAGGGCACAAGCTTCTTGATCTCTTCCGGCCCGATCACCTCGGAATCGATGTTCTCGAGCTTGTTAACCTCGGCCCGCCACCGCATCGTTCGCAGCGAGCTGTCGTTGTGAGCGAGCGTCAGGTGGCCCCGCTGCGAGAACATCACGTTGAAGTTGAGCTCAGCCGACAGGTTCTCGTAGAGCTTCACCGAGCGGTCGTAGAAGCGGACACCGTCCGGTGTCAGGTAGTTAGATCGGATGATCGCAGTGTTGCGCCCCGACCCGCCGCTGCCGACATAGCTCTTATCGAGCACGCAGACGTTGGTGATGCCGTGACGATGGGCGAGGTAGTAGGCGATGGCGAGTCCGTGGACGCCGCCGCCGACCACGACCACGTCGTATGAGGAAGAAAGCTCGTGCTCCCTCCACACCGGCGGCCAAGGATCTTTCGTGAAACCCCGGCGAAAAAGATCGAAGGCGGAGTAGCGAGCCTGTCCGCGTTTTTCACCGGTTCCTTTTCCGAGGGTGTTACGGATCGATTTGTAGGGCTTTCCGGAGAGCCTTCCCGTCACCGGAGTAAGAGCGCGGGATATCCGATCTCTACCGCTCACCCTGTCGCTCCGTCGGCGTTGCCGGACGGCTCCAGCGTCTCCGGCCGCCCTCCGATCTCGCACGAGAGCGCGTGTGCGCTGCTCAGTAGCAACGGGAGGCAGGCTCGCCTCACCGAGGGTTTGAATCGCCCGGAAGGGCCTTGAATGCCGAGCACGCCTACGAGCTTGCCATAGGCGCCTATCACCGGCGCCGCGATGGCGTTGAGATCCTCTTCGCGCTCTCCGGTCGCCTCCGCCCACCCTCTTCGGCCGGCACGCTCGACCTCCTTCGCGAGGTCCACACGCCGGGTGATAGTGCTCTGCGTGTAGCGACGGAGCTTTCCCGAAGTTGGCTTGTAGCCGTAAGAGAGGAGCACCTTGCCGACGGCGGTGGCGTGGGCGACGCTCGGCCTGCCGAGGCGCGCGATGCTTTGCACCGACGATTCCCCTTGAACGAAGTCGATCGTGATGGCCTCCTGCTCGCCGGGAACGCTCAGGGTGGCGGTCTCTCCGGTCGCCTCCACCAGCGCCAGCAAATGGGGGCGGGCGAGCTCTCTGAGATCGAGGCCGGAGAGCGCCGCGTGACCAAGCTGGAGCAGGCGGGCGCCGATGCGGTAACGGCCGCTGGGAACCTGGGTGACGAGTCCCCGGGAGGCGAGCGTGGACAAGAGGCGCGACACCGTGCTTGCGTTGATCTTGGTGAGGCGAGCGAGCTCGTTGTTGCCGAGGTCACGCCCGGCCGAGGCTAGGGTTTCCAGCACGGCGATCGCTCGCTCGACCGAACCCACCATGCGGATAGTCGTTTGCTCGCGGCCCATGGAAGCGTAGAATACACAACCGTACGGGCAACACCGTTGCCCATCGTGAAACGGAAGCGATGCCGAGCGGTCAATGAAATGCTGCTATACGACATCTGACGACCACTCGACGATGCACTTGGAGCGAAAGGACGGCCATGGCCTCTGAAACCCCTTCCTACGTCGTCATCGGGGCAGGCGTGCATGGCCTCTCCACGGCGCTCCACCTCGCGCGCGAGCTCAGGGCACGCAATCTCGGGGACGGTCGCGACATAGTGGTCTTGGACAAGACGGACGTGGCGGCGGGCGCTTCGGGCATTGCCTGTGGTGTCATTCGCAACAATTACTTCCAGCCGGCGATGCGCGAGCTGATGGAGCATTCGGTGTCGGTGTGGGAGTCGGACCCCAAAGCCTTTTCCTACCATTCGGTCGGCTACATCCAGGCGGCTCCGGAGGTTATGCACGAGGGCGTTGCGAAGATCTACGAGGAACAGCAACAGATCGGTTACCCATCGATCCTTGTCGAGGGGACCGAGGACTGCTCGGCCTACATGCGGGACATCTTCTTCGACTGGCAGGCGCAAGGCATCACGTGCGTTCTGCACGAACAGCGGGGAGGCTATGCCAACAACGTGGCGTCGATGAGCGGCCTTGCCGCCAAGGCGCGAGCCGAGGGAGTAGAGATCAGGGCGGGCGTCACAGTGACCGGGTTTCAGATGCAGGGCTCCTCGGTATCCGCGGTCGAGACGAGTCAGGGAACGGTGCCCTGTGACCAGGTGGTCGTCGCGGTGGGGCCGTGGGTGCGGGATCTGTGGGCGATGCTCGACCTCCCGGACAGGATCCCAGTCAAGGGTGGGGAAGGGCAAGTGCAGGAAAAGGATATGTGGACCTACTGGTCGCTGCAGGAGGGAACCCTCGAGGTCGACCCGGGCTCTCTCATGGACAACCGGGGCGACATGCCACCAGTGATCCACGTCGACACGGACGCTCCTCTGCACGACGACGAAGGCTCGCTCGTCACAGAGCAGCTATGGGGCATCTATTACAAGCCCGACTTCAATTTCGGAGGAGTGCAGGGTGGCACGACCCCCTACGTCGTCGAGCGCCCCGCCGCCGAGGTGGCGGTCGATCCCTACGGGCCGGCGAGCCCGGACTTCGTCGTGGGCAAAGAGTTCGCCCACATGTGGACCGCGGCCCTCGCCCATTGCCATAAGCGCTTCGTGGGAAAGGGCCACCTCTTCTCCAAGGAGCCGTCGGGCGGCATCGGCTGCTTCACGCCCGACAGTTTCCCCGTCTTCGACGTCTTCGGAGACAACGCCTACGTGATTGCCGACTCCAATCACGGCTACAAGATGATCGGAGTCGGTGCTCTGGTCGCCAAGGAGCTCCTGGGCGAACAGCAATCACTGCTGGAGCCGTTTCGGTTCGCTCGTTATGAGGTCGGCCGGCTCCACCCCACCAGCACATCACCGTTCCCGTGGAGTTAAGGACGTCCAATTGGTGAGCCACGAGTTAAGGAGAAGGACATGAAGAAGGGACTGCTTGAACGGCTGGCCGCAGGGCCCGTTATCTGCGCCGAGGGCTACCTGTTCGAGCTCGAGAGGCGGGGCTATCTGCAGGCCGGCGCCTTCGTGCCCGAGGTCGTGCTCGACCATCCCGAGCAGGTCTCCGCGCTGCACCGAGAGTTCGTCCATGCGGGCAGCGACGTCGTGGAGGCCTTCACCTACTACAGTCATCGCGAGAAGCTGCGGGTGATCGGCAAGGAGCACCTACTGGAGGAGATCAATCGCCACGCCCTTGTGCTTGCTAAAGAGGTGGCGGAGGAGACCGGAACGCTTTTCGCGGGGAACCTCTCCAACTCGAACGTATGGGATCCGGAGGACGAAGAATCCCAGCGTGAGGTTCGCTCGATGTTCGAGGAGCAGGTGGAGTGGGCGGTTGACGCCGGTGCCGACTGCATCATCAGCGAGACCATCAGCTACGTGGGCGAGGCGCTTTGCTCGCTCGAAGTTATCGCTTCCAGCGGCCTGCCCTCGGTGATTACAATGGCCGTGCACAGGAGCGGCCTCGCTCGCGACGGTGGCACAGTGCTCGACGCCTGCAAGCGACTTGCCGATGCGGGAGCGGACGTGGTGGGTCTCAACTGCAGCAGGGGGCCCGAAACCATGCTGCCCCTTCTCGAGGGTCTCGCTTCGCAGGTGAGCGCCTATGTGGCCGCGCTTCCGGTTCCGTACCGAACTCATGCAGAACAGCCGACCTTCCAGTCACTGCGTGACGAGCGGCGCCCCGAACAACCCTTCCCCGTAGGACTGGAGCCCTTCACCTGTACCCGTTGGGAGATCGCCGACTTCACTCGCGCGGCCCTCGAGCTGGGAGTGAGTTACTTCGGCGTCTGCTGTGGGGCCGCTCCCAGTCACATCCGCAGCATGGCCGAAGCACTGGGCCGCACGCCCGAGGCGAGCCGGTACTCCCCGGACATGTCGAAGCACGCCTATTTCGGCTCGGATCCCACTCTGCGGGAGAAAAACCTCGCCTACAAGGACCACCTCTAAGCCACCTCAGTACGCCGAGTGGTGGTGAAAAGCGCGCTTACTTCAGATCTCACGTTGCGCGAGCACAACCTTGCCTACAAGGAGAGTCTCTAGCAGGAATCAGAAGCCGACGGCCGAGCCCGATAGCGCCACGTATCCTCTCCCCACATCCTGACCACCGACGCTTCGAAAAAACTCCAAGAGAAACCCGAGAAATGTTCTTTCCGGGGCTCGTTTGAACCCCTTGAGTGTCACAGCCCTCTGTCAAAGTGACATGCATGGAGTTCACGGCGATGGACGAGGCGATCAAACAGATCGAAAAGTCCAACATCGATCTCGAGCCCGAGGTGTTGGACGCCCCTGCGGTGCGGGAGCTTCTGTCTCGCTATGCCAAGGCAAAGAAGCTGGTGTCCTACGGCGAGACCATGCTGGCGGCCAAGCTCGGCGACGCTGCGGTAGTGGCGCGCACAACCGGATCCTCCCTGGGCAAGGCCAAGGCCGCGGTCGACACGGGAAACTCCTTGA
>JACDAL010000072.1 GCA_013695465.1 Actinomycetota bacterium
CACCACGGTGTCGCGGTTCTCGATCTCGAAATCGGTCTCCTTGTTGGGCGCCAGCCTGATCGTGTCGGCGTCGAACTCAGTGCCCTCGGCCACCATGTTGTTGGTGGCGACTCCGCCGCCACCGCCGCCGTTTGCGGGCGGAGGCTCGGTTGTGGTTCCGGTGTCCGTGGGTCCGTTGGCAATCAGGAAGGCAACCACGACGAGCGGGATGAGGAGATAGAGGACCGACAGCCATGGGGCCCTCGCCCGGCCCGAGTCGGATGCGGCCACTGCGGGAACGCCGGTGGCGACGAGCTCGTCGATCAGCTTGCGGCGGTCGTACATTGCCCGCTGACCCTCGAACTGGGCCTCGGTGGAGACGCCGTCCTCGGGCCGGAGACGGTTGCCGGAGGCAGTGCCGTGGCTTACGCCCGTGGTGGGCCTGGTGGCCACCGCCACGCCGCCCTGGGCGGCGGGCTGCTCGGCGGGGGCCTGGGCAGCCGGTTGTTCGGCGGGGGGCTGTGCTGCCGGTTGTTCTGCGGCTTGGGCGGCGGGCTGCTCGGCGGGAGCTTGGGCGGCCGGTTGTTCTGCGGCTTGGGCGGCCGGCTGCTGGGCGGGAGCTTCCTCGACGGGCTCTTCTTCAGCCTCGGCGGCGGGCTCCTCCTCGGCCGGCGCGGCCCCGTTTCCACCTTCGAGATGAGGCTGGGCGCCGGCCCACCACTTGGGCTCTTTGGGGTGCGGGGACCCGGCCTCGGCCCTAGCGCGGGCCGCTTTGGCGCGTCCCTCGGCCACAGGAGCCGCACTACCCTTCTGCTGCTCCTCTTGAAGGACTTCCTGATACAGCTGTTCTGGATCGGCCAAGTTCAATGCTCCTGCATCGAGGTTGGGTGGGCGCCTGTAATTATCGGCTTGCCGCCGCCGCTCTGGATTGCCGAGTCTAAGCCAGAGGGCCTCGCCTCGCCGTCGCTACGACCGCCGGTAGAGTCAATGATGGTGGCGAAAGCGAACCGCGGACGTCCGCCTTCCGAAAAACGTGGGCAGAAGCGAACTCGGGACCTTTACCACCCCGCGAGTCTGAGCGGCTGGGGCGGAATCACACGCCGCGAGCCGTCGAGAGCTCCAGGAGGGCCTCGAGCGCCTTCGCGACCTCATCCTCGACCTCGATCTGCTCCAGAGCGGAGCGCGCCCGGCTCACGAGCTCCTGGAGGAGCGCCTCGGTTGCGGCACGGGCTCCGGAGGACTCGACCAGGGCGCGCAGACACTCGACCTCGTCCTCGGAGAGCTCGGAGCCGCCCCAGCGGGCCTCGAAGAAGGCGCACTCGGATCCACTGAGGGCGGTCCGGGTCTTGGCGTAGAGGAGGTTGTGCTTGCCCTCGCGGATGTCCGAATCGATGGGCTTGCCGGTTTGAGCGCGATCCCCGAAGAGGCCGAGAAGGTCATCCCGGAGCTGGAACGCCTCGCCCAGGGGCGCGCCGAAGTCTGCCAGCCGCCTCAGGAGCTCGTCTGAGGCACCGGCCAGCCGAGCGCCGATCGCCAACGGCTCCTCTACCGAATAGCGCCCCGACTTGAGCCTCGCCACCAGACGGGCCCGCTCCTCGGTCGTCTCCTTATTGAAGGCGGCATCGAGGTCGAGCCACTGCCCCACGATGACCTCCTGCCGCATTCGGGAGTAGGCCAGGAACGCATACGCCAGGGCGACGGGCTCGAAGCCCGAGGCCATGAACATGTCATCTGCGAGGACCAAGGCCAGGTCGCCGACCAGCAAGGCGGTATTTACCCCGTGGAGGGCATGGACGGTCGGGTTACCTCTGCGCTCGTCGGATTGATCCATGATGTCGTCGTGGACGATGGCGAACGTGTGCAGCAGCTCCAGACTGGCAGCGGCGCGCATTATGTGGGGGCTGTGGGGGGCTGTGGCCGCTCGGTAGCCCCAATAGCAGAAGGACGGTCGTAGCCTTTTGCCGCCGGCGGCCAGCAGGCGCGACATCTCCTTTAGAAGGGGACCGGAATGGGACAGGCGCAGCTCTCTGTCCTCGAGCCACTGCGAGAGCTCGGCATCGACAGCAGCACGGAGCTCTGCGATCGTCGGCCGGAAGCCCGTCATGGACAACTACCCTAGCGGCGTGCGGCCCCTGTGCCTGCTCTTGTGCCTGGCGCTGATGGGCTTGGCCTCCTGCTCGTCCGAGGAGGGCTCCCGAGTGACAGGCGTTGTAGTTGAGATTGAGTCCAGCGGGCTTTCAGAAGTCGATCAGTTCACGCTCCAGGATGAAGGGCGGCGGGTGACGATTCTCGTGGATGAAAAAACCGAGTTCGCTTTCGCCCCGAGCCATCTGAACGAACACCGGGCGACGGGCCAACAGGTGGCGGTGGAGGTGGAGCGGCGAGAGGGAGGACTCTACGCGAGGTCGGTAGGCGACGCCTAGGGAGCGAGGGATCTTCTCGCGTCTCGGCGCTATCGTCCTGGAGATGAACGCCGATCTTCTGCTGGTCGACGGGCCGCCTTCGCTTGATGATTACCTGGCGCTGCGCGCCGCCGCCGGGCTAAGCCCCAAGACTCGGGAACAGGGCACTATGGGCCTGCGAGGTAGTTGGACGGCGCTGCATGTCCGTCATGAGCCAAGCGACCAAACCGTCGGGATGGGTCGAGTCGTCGGCGACGGCGGCTGGTACTTCCATGTCGTCGATATGGCTGTGCGTCCGTCGTTTCAACGTCAGGGCATCGGAGACGCCATCCTCACTCATATGCTTGCTGAGATCAGCCAAGGTGCTCCCGCCGATGCCTACATCTCACTGCTGGCCGACGCGCCCGGCCGCCCCCTCTACGGCAGGCACGGCTTCGTCGAGACAGCGCCACGCTCAGTCGGAATGTGGCTGCCGCCGCAGGGGAATGCGCAGCAGACTGGAAGGCAGCGCTAGTCGGAGAGGGGTCGAGTAGCGGCTATTTGCCACGGCGCGATCAGTCACCACCCTCGATCCGATGGGGCCCTCCGTTTGCCCGGAGTCGAGATTGAGGCGCTCTGGCTTGACTATCGAACATCTGTTCGATAGTATGGAGCGAAGGGACTGAGAAGCAGCATCTGAAGAAGCAGGTTGAAGACAGTGGTCGCCGAGAGGCTCTCCGCACGGAGCATCCGGCCCAGGCTAAGGGGTGCGTGCGGGTGCAACAACAGAGCAGTCGCGAAGCCGAGTTGATCGAGGGACTCCACAGCCTCCACTTCGTCCTCTCGGTTACACACCGAAAGATCCTTACGATCGTCTCAGAGCTGGACGAGCGCAAGCTGTGGCGCGACGAGGGCTGCAGGGACATGGCGCAGTGGCTCTCGGGCCAACTCGGCATCTCGGCATGGATCGCCGCCCGCTGGGTGGCTGCCTCCCATGCCATCCCCAAGCTGCCGCTTGTATCCCAGGCCTTGGAGAGCGGCAGTCTCGGTCTCGACAAGGTGGTCGAGCTGTGCCGCTTCGCCACTTCCGAAACAGAGCAGGAGCTGATCGCGTGGGCCAGAAGAGTGTCTGTTGCGACCGTGAGGCACCGGGCCGATGTCTTCAACCGGCCCCAGCTAGAAGAGGTCCGCACCGTAGACAAGGCCCGCTTCCTGCACTGGTGGTGGAACCAGGGAGGCGCCAGCCTCGGCCTCGAGGGCCTGCTCCCCGCCGCCGAGGGGGTGGCGGTGGTCAAGGCGCTCGAGCGTTGCGCAGAGCGCCTGTCCGAGTCAGCTTCAGAGGAAACCAGCTCCGACAAGCTCTCGGCTGAGGGCAGAAGAGAGCAGCGCTACGCCGATGCCCTCTGGGCCCTGTCCTCACAGGCGATCGCAGAAGACCCGGATGGGGACCGGGCCACGGTCGTGGTCCACACCAAGCTAGAGAGCACGGGACTGGGCTCTGCAGAGATCGAGGGTGGCCTCGGGCTGCACCCCGACATCGCTCAACGACTCAGCTGTGATGCCCGCCTCCAATTCGTGGTCACAGACGACCAGGGAAATGCCCTCGGCATCGGCAGGGCCTCTCGCAACGTCCCCCGTTGGCTTCATCGCCAGCTGCTCTACAGAGACCACGGCTGCACCTTTCCCGGCTGCGGGACCAAGATGTTCCTCAAGGCCCACCACATCTGGCACTGGGAGCTGGGGGGGCCGACCGATTATCACAATCTCGTGCTGGTGTGCACCTTCCATCACAAGCTGGTCCACGAGGGCGGCTGGAGCGTCTGCCTCAAAGGCAGGTGGCGGAGTGGTTCAAGCCCACCGGGAGGCGCTACGACCCGGGGCCCGATCCGCCGGGTGAACGTACCGTCGCGGCCTGATCTCGTCATTACTGTGTCCCCACCGCCGGCCCGACGGGAAGGTCAGACTCTACGCGATCACTCGAGTTCCCTTTCTCCGGACGAGCCGTCCGACTTCCAGCTCCGGAAGGCCGCGAGCAGCTGATCTCGTACAGGGGGAGGGATCGAGTCCTCCTGCAAGGCGCCGACCAGGCTAATCGTCTGGCGAACCTGGTCGACGTAGGCGCTGCACCCTTCGCAGATGAGCAGGTGATCCTCGAAGCGCATCCGCTCCTCCGGGCTGAGAGCGCCCTCGAGGTAGTCGGTCACAAGCTCGACCAGCTCACGGCAGGTGAGCTCTCCGAACGCGTCCATATGCTCCCGTCTCGAGACGACACGCGGAGCCCTTCCCGGGCTCCATAGACCGGACGGTCTCTGGAGGCCACCGAACGTTACAGAAGTCATCGCACCCCGGGTGATTCCTTGAGGGCGATTACGAGGTGCCGCCGACCCTGCATGATGAGGGGACGCCGACAGGAGGAGGTTATGAAACTCCAGGTCGTATCGCATCACCATCGAGGGCGCCTGAGCGATCGCTTTGCGTCGGCGTTCGAGGGCATGCGGCTGCAGGCAAGCGACGGCAAGACCATTCTCCTCGCAGAGGCATGGACCAAGGACATCTCTTCGGAGTACTCGACCGTGTTCGCGATTTCGGCCTCGAGCTGATCAGCGTCGAGGAGGTAGCAGCGTGAGCTCGGGTCCGGCGCCAAACGAAGACACCGGGGGGCTCCATTCCCAGACATCGCTCTCGGCGGAGGATGAGCACCTCGTTGCAGCTCTCCGGGCAGGCGACGAAACCTCGTTCATGACTCTGGTTGAGCTTCATGGGCCCGTGATGCTGCGGATAGCCCGTGCCTACGTGGGCAGCCCTGCGGTGGCCGAAGAGGTGGTCCAGGAGGCATGGCTCGGAGTCCTCGAGAGCCTGCCTCGCTTCCAGGGGCGGTCTTCTCTCAAGACCTGGGTCCTGCGGATACTCAAGAACATCGCCTCGAGGCGCGCCGCCCAAGAGCGGCGCAGCGTGCCCTTCTCAGCCTTCGAGGAGGCTGAGGACGAGAAAACAAAGCCGTCAATGGCGCCGGAGCGGTTCCTGGATCCCGGCGAGCAATGGGCCGGTCACTGGGCAAGCGCACCTCGGCGCTTCGGCGACCTGCCGGAGGAGAAGCTGCTGTCGCAGGCGGCACTGGCCGTGGTCGAGCGCGAGATGCGTGCTCTCCCCCCGAACCAGCTTGCTGTGATCGCGCTCCGAGACGTGGAGGGGTGGGAGGCCGGCGAAGTCTGCGAGCTGCTCGACATCAGCGAGGCCAATCAACGCGTGCTGCTCCATCGGGCTCGCTCCAGGGTACGGCGCGCCCTCGAGACACATCTCGCCGTCTGAAGGCGTTGGTGACTTCGGGGGAAGTGTAACGGAGCGTCCCCTCATGGGACTGAGGTTCTGTGGTCGACGAATACGACGTGATCGTGATCGGAGCGGGGCCCGGCGGTGAAGTGGTGGCGGGCCGCTGCGCGGACGGAGGGCTGTCCACCGCCGTCGTGGAGCGAGAGCTCGTTGGGGGTGAATGTTCCTTCTGGGGATGCATGCCCAGCAAGGCGCTGTTGCGCCCCGGAGATGTGATTGCCGCGGCACGCAGGGTGCCCGGGGCCCGGGAGGCGGCGGCCGGCGAGATCGATCCTGGGGAGGCGCTGAACCGGCGCACCGAGATCACCAACAACTGGGACGACACGTATCAGGTTCGGTGGCTCGAGGAACACAACGTCGACGTGGTGCGAGGTATCGCTCGCCTCTCGGGCACCCGCACCATTGATGTCGCTGGGGAGGATGGCTCGACTCGAACGCTGAGCGCGCGCAAGGCCGTGGTCATAGCAACCGGAACAGTTCCTGCCGTCCCACCGATCGAAGGACTCCGAGAGATCCGTACTTGGGATAACCGCGACGTGACGGCCGCCAAAGAGGTGCCGCGGCGACTGCTCGTTCTCGGTGGCGGTGCGATCGGAGTCGAGATGGCGCAGGCGTGGCGCAGTCTCGGAGCTGAGGAAGTCACGCTTATTGAAGCATCCAAGAGGCTCCTGCCCTCCGAGGAGCCGTTCTCCGGCGACGAGCTCAGGGAAGCCTTCGAAGAGCAAGGCATCGTCGTCGTAACCGGCGCCCGCATGATTGCAGCAAGCCGGACGGCAGATGATGCCCCGGTGACCGTCACGCTCGACGACGGTCGGGAGCTGGTCTCAGACGAGATCCTTGTGGCCGTCGGCCGCAGGCCTCGTTCCCGAGACTTGGGCCTCGAGAAGGTGGGGGTAGAGCCAGGCGCGTTCATCCAGGTCGGCGATGACCTACGCGTGAGAGGGGTCGAGGGAGGATGGCTCTACGCCATCGGAGATGTGAACGGACGAGCTCTTCTGACTCATATGGCCAAGTACCACGCTCGTTGCGCTGCCGATCAGATCCTCGGAAACGGCACTGACGCTTCGCGAGAAAGCCGAGCCGTCCCGCGCGTAGTGTTCACCGATCCGCAGGTTGCAGCCGTGGGACTCACCGAGAAGCAAGCACGGGCACAGGGAATTCGAGTCCGGACCACCCGATGCGATCTGTCCGACGTGGCCGGCGCCCTCGTATCGGGCGAAGGTATCAAGGGCTCGATTCAGATGATCATCGACGAGGAGTTGCAGGTCCCCATCGGGGCTACGTTCGTCGGGCCCGATGTCGGCGACATGCTGCACGGCGCGACCATAGCCATCGTGGGTGAAGTGACGATGTCGAGGCTTCGACACGCCGTTCCTCCTTTCCCCAGCCTAAGCGAGGTGTGGCTCAAGTTGATCGAAAACTACGACGCACAAGGGAGGACGTCATGAGCGACCGGCCGATCGCCGACTACGCATTGATCTCAGATTGTCAGTCCGCAGCACTGGTCAGCTCGGAGGGCTCGGTTGACTGGCTGTGCTTTCCGCGTTTCGACCGACCCTCGGTCTTTGGACGGCTGCTGGATCAGAAGGCCGGTCACTGGTCTATCCAACCGGTGGAGACATTGGAAGCCAGCCGCAGCTACGTCGAGCGAACTATGGCCATTAAGACGACGTTTCGCTCCGCGGGGGGCAAGGCTACTCTCGTTGACTTGATGGCAGTAGGAGAGGGCGAGCGAGAGCACAAGCTCGGCGCCCACAGCCCACATGCGCTGCTACGCAACGTGATCTGCGAGGAGGGCAGCGTAGAACTCGACATCGAGTATGCGCCGCGTCCTGAGTACGGCCTCATCTTTCCGTTCTTGACTTCCGTCGAGGGTGGTATCTACGCACGCGGCGGTGCGGATGTGCTGCTGCTGTCGTCTCCGGTCGCTTTCGAGATCGACGGCTCGAGCGCTCGCGCTCGCATTTCATTGGCGCAGGGTCAGTCGATTGCCTTTGCGCTGCATCACAAGCAGAGTTGGGAACAACAGCCGGCTGTGTGGGACCAAGACCAGATCAAGTCCCGCATGGACGACACCATTCTCGGGTGGCAGACATGGTCTGGTATTCATCAGAGCTATGAGGGGCCGTGGCGGGATCTCGTACACACCAGCGGCCGTGTGCTCCAAGCCTTGACCTACCAGCCGACCGGGGCAATCGTCGCCGCCCCGACCACTTCCTTGCCGGAGGAAGTAGGCGGAGAGCGCAACTGGGACTACCGCTATGCCTGGGTGCGCGACTCAAGCCTCACCCTCGAGGCGCTGTGGATAGCGGCGTGTCCCGACGAGGCCACAGACTTCTTCTCCTACATGGCCGGCGCCTCGGCTTCGCAGCTGCGCAGAGGCGCTGACCTGCAGATCATGTTTGGAATCGGTGGGGAGAGAGATCTCTCCGAGCGCACGCTTCCTCATCTCTCGGGATGGCGCAACAGCCGTCCGGTGAGGGTGGGGAATGGCGCCTGGGACCAACGTCAGATCGATGTCTACGGCGAGCTCCTGAACGCTGCTTACCGTCTCTCGGAGCAGTGGACCGTACTGGATCCGGCGACTCGTGAGTTCTTGGTCGCGGTCGCGGACGCAGCGGCCGTGCGATGGGAAGAGACAGACCAAGGCCTGTGGGAGCAACGGGGCGAGCCACAGCACTTTCTGTATTCGAAGCTCATGTGCTGGGTGGCGCTCGACCGGGCGATTCAGCTTGCCGAGCGGCTCGAGGCCACCGACCGGGTTGATATGTGGACGAAGACACGCGACGAGATCAAGGACGCCATACTGCTACGCGGCTGGAACGACCGGGCCCAGGCGTTCACGCAGGCATTTGGCTCGGAGGACCTCGACGCCGCCAACCT
>JACDAL010000159.1 GCA_013695465.1 Actinomycetota bacterium
GGTTGGCTTTTCCGTCGCGACAGGACTTGACCTCGGTTCCCACCAACACCAGCCCGGCTTCGAAGGTCTCCTCAATGGCGTAGTTGTGACGAGCCTTGCGATTCTGCGCGATCAGCTTCGTGCCCGAGCCCTCGTCGCGAGGCACTATCCCTGGGCGCCGGTGGTGGAAAGGACGATGCCCTCGAGGATCTCGGACGCTCTCCGCTTCTGGAGCGCGGCTCCGCCGGTGATTTCAACATCCGGCTCGATGCCCTCGCCGTTGATGTCGCGACCCGCAGGCGTCAAATAGGCGCCGGTCGTTATCTTGAGGGCGGAGGCATCGGGAAGCGGGAACACGTTTTGGACCGAGCCCTTTCCGTAGGTCGTGGAACCGACCAAGATCGCTCGCTGCCTGTCCTGGAGCGCGCCGGCGACTATCTCCGATGCACTAGCCGTGCCTTCGTTGACGAGCACCACGAGAGGAAGCTCCTCGTAAGCTTGGCCCTCGGCTGCATACACGGTCTCGACGTCGGAACCCTCTTTGTAGGTGACGATGTCACCGTCCTCGATGAATACGCTGGCGACGTCGATGGCCTCCGAGAAAAGCCCGCCCCCATTGTCCCTGAGGTCGAGGATCACACCCTCAGCCCCCGTCGACCGGAGCCTTTCAACCCGCTCGCGTAGTTGACGCCCGGCGCCCCGGGCGAATCCGTAGAGGCGGATGTAGCCCAAGCCCGATTCCTGCAGCCGGGCGACGACATTGGGGAGATCGATGCTGCGCCGGGTTAGAGACAGCTCGAGCAACTCCCCGCTGCGGAGGACTGCGAGCTCGACCTCTGATCCGGAGGGGCCCTTGATGCGGCCCACGGCTTCGTCCGTCGACATGGCGCCCACCGACTCTCCGTCCACCCTCCTGATCACGTCACCGCGGCGGAGGCCCGCCTTGAGCGCCGGCGTCCTCGGGAGCACAGACACGATCTCGAGCTTTCTGCCGCGCTCCTTGAGCCACACTCCGATGCCGGAAAAGCGGCCGCTGGTGTACTCCTGAAAAGCTCGATATCCCAAGGGTGAGTAGAAAGCCGCATAGGGGTCCTGGGACTTCTTGAGCTCTGTGACCATGCCCTTGACGGCGGCCCTGGTGAGCTCCTTCTCGGAGGGAGGATCTACCGCACTCGAGCGAATCTTTTCCATCGCATGCGCAATGACCTCGTCGCCATCCCCCGAATCAGAGCCGAACAGGGGCACACTCGCACCCGGACGGCCTAAGGAGAACCCGAACGAAAAGCTTCCGAGAGCCACTATGACGGCGCACAAAACCGCTACCGCGATCCTCTGCCAACGATCCATATGCCTAATATTAAGCGTGTGGGGCTCGACTGGAGATCGCTACTGAAGATAAGGTATCGGGTCTACCGGAGCACCGCCAACCCGGACCTCGAAGTGCAGGTGGGGACCCGTGCAGTATCCGGTGCAGCCCACTGCCGCTATCTGGCTCCCCCGCTCTACGCTCTGGCCCTCCGAGACCAGGAAAGCGGACAGATGGTTGTAGGTGGTAGCCAACCCTCCCCCGTGCTCAATGGCGACTACGTTGCCGTAGCCCGACATCGTGCCCACATAGGCGACCGTCCCGTCGTCGGCGGCCCACACCGGCGCCCCGTAAGAAGCCCCTATGTCGATGCCGGTGTGCATGCGTGAGCTCCCAAAAATGGGGTGTATGCGGAAGCCAAAGCCGGAGGTGATGGGGCCGTTGGCGGGTAGCGAGAGCTCCCCACCCCCCACGGGTGGGGACAGGCCCGAGGGCACAGGCGCCAACAACGCCTGGATCCGGGCGGCGTCTTGCTGAAGCTGTCGATCGATCTCCGCGAGCCGTGACTGGTCGGAGCGGACAGTCGCCAGAAGCTCGCGCTTCTGGGCGATAACGGCCTCTTTGGCCCGCACCACGCCGACACGGAGGTGCCGCGCCTCCGAGACACCCGCTCGGTCTCGCTCGAGAGCATCCTTGTCGTGGATGATCTCGGCTCGCTTCTCCTCGACCAGCTCCTGCTGGTACTCGGTCTCTGCTTGCAGAATGCCGATTCGGGAGATGAGTCGGCTGTCGGAGTCGAGCGCCGAGGCGTAATAGGCGGCTCTCTCCACCAGATCCGAGAATGACTCTGCCGACAACAGGGTGTCGACCACGGCCGTAGGCCCTGCCTTGTAGGAAGCAACGGCCCTGTCCTCGTAGATCCCCCGCCTGAAGCTCAGCCGCCGGTCGACGATCTTTAGGTCCGCCGCCAGCAGGGCCAGCTCCTTTTGCGCGTGGGTCAAATCCGAAACCTTGTCCTCGATGCGCCGGTCGAGGCGTGCGATGACCCCGTCCAGCCTCTCCACCTGGGCCTGCACCCTGGCGCGCTCGGCATCGAGGGCCGCTACCTGCCCGGCCAGCGTGGATTCCCGGTCGGACAGCGCTCCCTGGCGGCGCTCGATGCGCTCCCGCCGCTCCTCGATGCTGTCGAGGCGATCGTTGGGGTCGGCTACCGCCGAGCTTGCGAAGACGAGCGCGCACAGGAGTGCCAGAACCGGCATCCAGACCCTCCGGCGGGGAGTCGCAAGCTTGTTCACAATAGCAATATTAGGCAACTCTCTTAACTTGAGCAACAGGACCACCAAGTTCGCCGTGAGTCCGGTCCACTCTGAATCGGCTTCCGGGGCAGAGCCCTTTAGACCTCGAGGAAACGCCGGAGCGCCAAAACCGAGCCGAACAGGCCGACGGCGACTCCTCCTCCAACCAGGATCAGCAGGACCTTGGTGATCTCCCAGGCGGAGAAGGAGAACACGGGCCCCAGAAAGGCCAGGAAGTCTCCCATCTTGGAGAAAAACAGCTCGTTGGCGCCCAGCACGACGATGCTGGACACGATGGCGCCGGTGAGGGCCGCGAACACCCCCTCGAACATGAACGGGATGCGGATGAACCAGTTGGTCGCCCCGACCAGCTTCATGATCGAGATCTCCTCACGGCGCGCAAAGATCGCCAACCGGATGGTGTTGGCGATCAGGGCAGCTGCAGCCACCATCAGCACCGCCGACATTCCCAGCGTCACTGCGCGCAGAAGGGTGTTGACCTGAAGCAAGCGCCGGATGATGTCGCCTCCGAAGTTGACGTCGTCAATGCCGGGGCTTCCTTCGACACGGGCGGCGACCTCCTCCGCGTCGGCAGCATCCACGAGGCTGACCCTAAAAGAAGCCGGCAGGCTGTCTTTGGGAAGCACTTCGTAGAGTTCGGGCTTGTCCGCGTAGAGCTCTTTGAACTCCTCGTAAGCTTGGTTCTTCGAGACATAGGTGAAGGTCTCGATCTCCGGCATTCTCGCCAGATCTGATCTCAAGCCGTCGAGCTCACCCTCGGTGACGTCGCTGCGCAGGAAAACCGAGACCTCGACCTTGCCCTCCCAAGTCGAGGTGACGTTGGCGACGACGAGTTGGAGAATCTGCGCACCGCCGAGCAACAGCAGCGAAATCGCAACCGTGGAGATGGCCGCGATGGTCATCAGCAGATTGCGCCTGAGATTCACGGCCGTCTCGGACAGGAAGTAGTTGAGTCTCACCGCGCTCCCACTCCGTAGATGCCGCGTGACTGATCCCTCACGATCTGGCCGCTTTCGAGCTCGACCACCCTGCGTCGCATCGAATCGACTATGGCATGGTCATGGGTGGCCATGACCACCGTTGTGCCGGTGCGGTTGATGCGGTCGAGCAGCCTCATGATCCCAACCGACGTCGTGGGATCGAGGTTGCCGGTGGGCTCATCGGCGATAAGGATCAGCGGCCGGTTTACGAATGCGCGCGCGATCGAGACCCTCTGCTGCTCGCCGCCGGAGAGCTCATCGGGGAAACGGTCGAGCTTTCCACCGAGCCCGACCAGCTCAAGAATCTGTGGCACTTGGCGCTGCACGAGAGCTTTCGGGCGACCAATCACCTCCAGAGCAAAGGCGACGTTCTCGAACACGGTCTTGTTGGGCAGGAGCTTGAAGTCCTGAAACACGCAGCCGACATTGCGGCGGAGGTAGGGCACCCTCCATCGGGGAAGGCTCGAGAGATCCTTGCCGGCGACAAAGACCTCGCCTCCGGTGGGCTCTTCCTCCTTCGTCAGAAGCTTCATGAACGTCGACTTACCCGAACCCGACGGCCCGACCACAAAGACAAACTCGCCCTTCTCGATGTCGAGTGTGATTCCGTCGAGGGCTTTGACTCCGCCTTTGAACTCCTTGACGAGGTCCTTGGTCTTGATCATCTGGTCTTGATCATCTGGTGACGCGCCTCACAGTGGCTGCCCTCGGTCGAGACGGCCGTGGATAAGGGTAGGGCACCGGAGCGCCGTAATCAAAAGCTCCTCACATGGCAACTTCTACCATGCTCCATCAGGCCGAGGCCCCCTGCCGAGCCGCCCGTCGTAGCTCGGCCTCGATGAAGCGGTCGATGTCACCACCCAGCACCGCCTGAACGTTCCCGCTCTCGAGATCGGTGCGGTGGTCCTTTACCATCTGGTAGGGGTGCAGGACATAGGACCGAATCTGGGAGCCGAACCCGATGCCCCGCTTCTCACCTCTGAGGGCATCCATCTCTTGCTCCCGCTCGGCGCGCGCCCGGGCGAGCAGTCGGGACTTGAGAATTCGCATGGCGACGGCCTTGTTCTGCATCTGGGACCGCTCGTTCTGGCACGAGACAACGGTCCCTGTAGGGAGGTGGGTTATCCGCACCGCCGAGTCCGTCACGTTGACGTGCTGGCCTCCGGCCCCCGAGGACCTGTAGGTATCGATGCGCAAGTCGTCCGGATTGATGTCTATCTCGATGTCGTCCGTCACCTCGGGGGTGACGTCGACCGAGGCAAACGATGTGTGCCTGCGCTTCTGTGAGTCGAAGGGTGAGATTCGCACGAGCCGGTGTACGCCCCGCTCGGTCGCGGCCAAACCATAGGCATGAGGGCCTTCCACGGTCACTGTGGCGCTCTTGATGCCCGCCTCCTCACCTGGCGTGGCCTCGACCAGCTCGGCCTTGAAGCCCCGCAGCTCGGCCCAACGCAGGTACATACGGAGCAGCATCTCCCCCCAGTCCTGGGAGTCGGTACCACCCTCGCCGGCGTGAATCTCGAGAATCGCGGGGTGATCGTCGAACTCGCCTCCGAGCAGAGACACGACCTCCAGCGAATCGAACTCTTTGGTGAGAGCTCTCATCTCGGCGGCGGCCTCCGCAGCCGCTGCTTCGTCGTGTTCGGAGCGGGCAAGCCCCCATAGCACCTCGGCGTCCGAAAGACGGGCCTCGATGGAGTCAAAATCAGACAGATCACGAGCCAGACGGGAGGCTTCGGCCATGGTCTTGCGAGCTGAGCTCTGATCGTCCCAGAAGTTGGGGGCCAGAGAGGCGGGCTCAAGCTCCTCTAAGCGAGCGCGTTTGGCAGAAACCTCAAAGATAGCCCCTGATTTGCTGGAGCCTCTCCCTGATCGCGCTCAATCCATCGGTCAGATCTTCCATGGTCGCCACACAGAGTAACGGAGCGGGGGCCGCGGCAGGCACGTTTCAAGCAGCTGTGTGCGGGGGGCTGGTGTGCGACAGTCTCACGTGAACCACCCACTTCGGTGGCTGGTGTGCGATGGTCGCAGCTGAACCACCGGGAGCGGAGCAATAATAGCGACCTTAACGAGGGGCCGAACGCGGTCACGGCAGGCCGACCGCGCCGGGGCGGCCGTGGCATTGCTTGAACTTCTTGCCGCTGCCGCAGGGACAGGGGGCGTTGCGAGGCACCTTGGAGGAGACCGCCTGCCCAATCTCTCCCTCCGCCTCTGGGGGCGAGCCTGCAGCCTCCGCGGGGGCCTGCATGCCCGCCAGGGGAATCTGCCGTCTCTCCTGGCGCAACTGCTTCGGCTCGGCGCGCCGCTGCTCCTGCTCTTGTACCGCCTCGACGTGGAACATGTAACGAGCGAAGTCCTCCTTGATGACATCCTGCATGCGCAGGAACATATCAAAGCCCTCACGCTGGTACTCGACCAACGGGTCACGCTGACCCATTGCCCGCAGCCCAATTCCCTCCTGCAGGTAGTCCATCTCATAAAGGTGCTCTCGCCAGCGGTTATCGATGACCGCAAGCAGCACCGCCCGCTCGATAGCGCGCGTTTGTTCAACCCCCAGAGCTTGCTCACGTGCTTCGTAGACCTCGAGCCCGTTCTTGACGAATGCGTCGACGACCTCTTCATAGGTCACTGAGGACATGTCGAAGTCCTCGCGCTTCAAGGTCGTCGGAAAGAACTCGCGCATGTGTACGAAGAGCTGATCCCAGTCCCACTCTTCCGGGAAGGCCTCGGCACTGACGGACTGTCCCACTGCGGAGTCGAGCACATCGGTTACGATTTCGATCGCCTGATCGCGAAAGTCCTGTCCTTCAAGGATCTGGCGGCGCTCCCCATAGATGATCTGGCGCTGCTTGTCCATTACCTCGTCGTACTTGAGGACGTTCTTGCGGATTTCGAAGTTCATGGACTCGACCTGCGTTTGCGCTCTTTCGATCGCCTTGGAGACGAGCTTGGCCTCGATCGGGACGTCGTCGGGGATCTTCATGCGGCTCATCAGGCCGGCGATGCGGTCCGAAGCGAACAGGCGCATGAGGTCGTCTTCCAGCGACAAGTAGAAGCGGCTCTCTCCGGGGTCGCCCTGCCTTCCCGAGCGGCCGCGTAGCTGATTGTCGATCCTGCGCGACTCATGACGTTCGGTCCCCAAGACATAGAGCCCGCCCGCCTCTACGACCTCGTCACGCTCGGCGGCGGTCTGCTTGGTGAAGCGCTCGAGCATCGGGGCGAATTCGTCTTCATAGGCACGCCGCTCCTCTTCGGAGTACTGCTCGAGAAGGTAAGCGTCGTTGTCCCATCCCGCCGCCGTCATCTCGGAACGAGCCATCCCCTCGGCATTGCCGCCGAGAATGATGTCGACGCCGCGACCGGCCATGTTCGTTGCTACCGTGACCGCTCCCGTACGACCTGCTTGGGCCACGATCCCAGCTTCCTTCTCGTGCTGCTTGGCATTGAGGACTGTGTGTGGGACACCACGCTTGCGGAGCACGTTCGAGAGATGCTCCGACTTTTCGATCGACACGGTGCCCACGAGCACCGGCTGTCCCTTGTCTACGCGGCCCGCAATATCGTCGGCCACCGCGTTCCACTTGGCATCTGCAGTCTTATAGATCAGATCCTGCTCGTCTGCTCGGACCATCGGCTTGTTGGTCAGCACCTCAGCGACGTCGAGCTTGTAGATGTGCCCAAACTCGGAAGCTTCTGTGCGAGCCGTTCCCGTCATGCCGGCGAGCTTTTGGTACATCCTGAAGTAGTTCTGCAGCGTGATCGTGGCGAGCGTCTGATTCTCGTCCTTGACGCGCACGTTCTCCTTGGCCTCGATCGCCTGATGAAGACCTTCCGAGTAACGTCGACCGGCCAGTATGCGGCCGGTGAACTCGTCGACGATCTTCACCTCGCCCTCTTGAACGACGTACTCGACGTCCTTCTTGTAGAGCTCCTTCGCCTTAAGCGAGACTTCGAGCTGATGGACCATGTCGACGTTGACGTGATCGTAGAGGTTGTCCACGCCGAGAAGCTCCTCGACGCGGGATACCCCCTCCTCGCTGATGGCTATGGTTCGCTTCTTTTCATCCACTTCGTAATGAGTGTCTCGCTGCAGCCGGGGTGCGATGCGTGCAAAGTGTTGGTACAGACGAGTGGACTCTTGAGCGGCGCCCGAAATAATCAGCGGGGTGCGCGCCTCGTCTATCAGAATCGAGTCGACCTCGTCGACGATCCCGTAGTGGTATCCGCGCTGAACCAAGCTCTCGAGCTCGGAGACCATGTTGTCGCGCAGGTAGTCGAACCCGAACTCGTTGTTGGTCCCGTAAGTGACGTCTGCCGCATATGCAGGGAGGCGGTGCTCGGGTGCCATATTGCTCTGTATAAGCCCCACTTCGAGTCCGAGGAATCGGTAGATGCGGCCCATCCACTCCGAGTCTCGCTTGGCCAGATAATCGTTGACGGTTACGACATGCACGCCCTTGCCGAGCAGCGCATTGAGGTAAACGGCGAGAGTGGCCGTCAGGGTCTTGCCTTCGCCCGTTTTCATCTCGGCGATCCACCCATAGTGAAGGGCGGCACCCCCCATTAGCTGGACGTCGAAGTGACGCTGACCTATTCCCCGGCGCGCCGCCTCTCGGACCATAGCGAATGCCTCCGGCATGAGCTCGTCGAGCACTGTCGGGCGAGAATCATCATCCGCCGCGTCGAGCTGACTTCTGAACTCTGCCGTCCTGGCGCGAAGGGAGTCGTCGTCGAGCGCGCGCGTTTCGTCCTCCAGCGAGTTGACGACGGGAACCACCGCTTCCAGCATTTTGAGCTTCTTGCCCTCACCGGCAGTGAGGATCTTCTTGAAAATAGCCATGTCCCTCTGATTTGCTTGTGAGTCGGCTTCTCCAGCCGCTTGATTCCAACCTATCGCAGACCCCGGCTAAGAAGCCGTGACGAAACCGGGTACCGCCGGGGCTATCTGATGTCGAGCAGCTTCTCCCGAACGGCGTAGACGACCGCCTCCATTCGGGAGTGAAGGTGCAGCTTGTCGAGGATGTTGCGAACGTGGTTCTTTACTGTGTTCTCGGAGATGAACAGGTCGGCTCCGATGTCACGGTTGTTCTTCCCACGCGCCACCAGCTTGAGCACCTCCAGCTCCCTCTGGGTGAGCCGGGGCGCCGGAACGGACATACGTTCTTGCCGTCCCCGGACCATCGCGGCGAACTCGGCGATCAGCTTGGACGCCATTGCCGGCGAGATCATCGACTGGCCCTGATGCACGTTGCGAACCGCTCCTGCAACTTCTTCGATCGATATCTCCTTGAGGAGGTATCCCGAGGCTCCCGCCTTGATCGCTTCGTACAAATCGCCTTCCTCGTCGGAGATCGTCAACATGATGATGCGCGTCGAAGGCATCGTGTCTTTGAGGACGCCGGTGGCCTCGATCCCCGAGAGTCGCGGCATCCGCACGTCCATCAGGACGACGTCGGGCGTGGTTCGCTCGGCTTGCTCCAAGGCTTCGTGGCCATCGGAGGCCTCGCCCACGACTTCGATGTCCGGCTCGCTCTCCAGGACCATCTGAATGCCTCGACGGAAGAGGGCGTGGTCGTCGACGATGAGGACCCGGATGGGCTCGGAGTCGGTGCGAAGGTCGGTGATCAAGGGTGATTTAAGCCTTTCTGGGGGTATTTGCTGGTGAATTGTAGCCAGTTCAGGCTACTTCGTCGTTAAGCAATCCTGCCTAGACAGGGCGGTTCGACGACCAGAACGGGCTAATTGCATACCAAATTCCGTCCCCGGTCGAGGGGAGGGGGCGTCGTTTCAGGCGCAGCAGACGGCGGCCACCTCGACCCTCTTTGCCCCCGCCCGCCGCAGCGCCATGGTGCAGGCAGAGGCGGTCGCCCCCGTTGTGACCAGGTCGTCGACCAGCAGGATCGCGCCGCCGCTGAGCCGGGCACCGAACGCTCCCTCGATGTTGCGGCGGCGCTCGGCCCCACTGAGACCTGCCTGATCCGGACGGTGGCCGCGGCGCCTCAACAGCGCCCGTGCGTCCAGGCCGAGGGCTTCGGCCACGGCCCTTCCCAGCAGCTCGGCGTGGTTGTAGCCACGCGCGCTCGTGTCCCGCCGCCGGCCGGGGACCCAGGTCACGACCTCTGCGGACGTGCCCACTCTCAAAATGGATCGAGCCAGGGCCGCGGCCATCGGCGCCGCCGCGGCCCGGCGCCCGGACAGCTTGAGATCCAGAACCAAGGTCCGGGCCGCTCCCGCGTACTGCCACACGGCCACCGCCGACGATGAGCCCTCCACGGAGGGCAGGGGCGGAGCAGGGAGCAGGGTGGCCTGGCAGCGGGGGCAAAGCATGGCTCCACCGGCTCCGCAGCCGGCGCAGACCGATTTCGCCACCAGGCTCACCGCCGCCGACACGAGCTCCATCCTGCCCACGCTACAAGGAGGCTGCGACGACCTTACGGCCAGACATGCGGTACAAGCTGGACTTGGGAGGCCCCAGGAAACCGGTTACTCTGGGTCGCGGCACCTAGGTTGGCCAAAAAACGACCGTATAGGCCGTTTTTAGGACAAAGTTGGTCAAGCTCGGTCCGGCGGGGCACCTTCCTAGCGGGAGGCGAGCTCGTTCTTGAGCGCCGTGATCACCTCGACCGGGCCCGGGTCCTCACCGTAGGAGAGCGCCAGATAGATGGAGGCGAGCTGCGTAAGGAGAATCAGTGACAGCAGGCGGGCGAGAGGGCCCTCCCCCTCGGCGGTAACTTCGCAGAAGGAGGGAAGCGCCGTAGAGATGAGCTTCCTGGTGATCTCGAACCGCAGAGCGACCCTGGGATGCTCCCGGGGATCGATCAGCAGCACGTTGATGAAGTTCTCGGAGGTCAGCTCCGAAAGGCCCTTCCAGCCGACTATCTCGTTGTGGTCGAGCTCGGGCAGCGCGCCCGCGAACGCGGGAGTCTTTGCGTACTCGTTGAGGTCGCACTTGAAGCGATAGGCGGCCACCGCCCCCAGCCCATAACCGCCGTAGACGACCGGAACCCTTCCCTTCAGCTTCCCGGCCAGCGCCTTGGCGGGATTGTCCGAGGTGCCGTGCCTGCGGTGACAGCGAGACGCTATGTCGCTCAGCACGGCCACGGCTTCTTCGACGTCCTCCTGCATGTCGGGAACGAGCCCCACCTGGGCGAGAACCGCCAGCAGCGGCATTGTGAGATAACCCAGCGAGGCCCGGGGCTGATGGCCGGGGGGGATCCGAACGTGCGCAAACCCCTCCAGCGGGGCCCGCTCGGCCAGCGGCCCCCCCGAGGACACGGCCACGATCCTGCATCCACGGGCGCGCGCCTCATCGAGGCCCGCCACGGTCTCCTCGGTGCTTCCCGAGTAGGACACGGCGAACACCAGCGAGTTGCGTCCCACCCAGTCGGGAAGGGGGCCGTAACTCTTGATCGTTCGCAACGGCACCAGCAGGCGGGGCTCGACGACGGCCTGGAGAACATCGCCCGAGACGCCCGAGCCCCCCATCCCCAGCACGACCACCGACTCGAGGCCCGAGGCATCGGGGAGGCCCTCTGCCGCAAGCCCGATCTCCCAACCCTCGCGACACTGGTCTGCGAAGCGCTCGACGGCTCCCAGCACGCCTTCGGAGTCGAGCTGCTGAATGGCGTTGAGATCGTCCAGGGTCGCCGGTGTGGTCACGGCTTCTCCGCTTCGTCGATCAGCATGACCGGAATGTCGTCCCTCACGGGATAGCGATAGCGGCACTCGCCCCGACATTCGATGATGCTCTGCTGCTCGTGGTAGACGACCTCGCCGTGACAGTTGGGGCAGATGAGGATCTCCAGCAGTCGCTCGCTAACGGCCATTGCTACCCCTCTCCGTTCTCTCTGATGAGGCTCAACACCTCATTGCGCTTGGTCTTCATTAGCTCCTCCGTACGGGCTTCGAGGTTCAAGCGAAGCAACGGCTCGGTGTTGGAGGGACGGCAGTTGAACCACCAGTCCTCGAGCTCGACCGTGAGGCCATCCGTACGATCCTGCTTGCCTTCCTGATAGCCGTCGGCGAGAACCTCGAGACGTTCCTGCTGGTCCTTTACCTCGGAGTTGATCTCCCCGGAAGCGAAGTAGCGGTTGTAGGGCTCGAGTAGCTCGGACAACGGCTTATCTGCCAACGACAATGCCTCGAGCACCAGCAGGGCGGCGATCATCCCGGAGTCGGCCCGGAAGTTGTCCCGGAAATAGTAGTGACCGGAGTGCTCGCCCCCGAATGCCGCCCCCGTCTTGGCCATGACGTCCTTGATGAAGGAATGGCCCACGCGGGTTCTGATGGGCTCGCCCCCGTTCTCCCTGATGATCTCGGGCACGGTCCAGGAGCAGATGAGGTTGTAGATGATGCGCTCCCCCGGCTGCTTCTTGAGAACCCTTTCTGCGACCAGCGCGGTGGTGGTAGAGCCGGACACGGGGTTGGAGCGCTCGTCGACAAGGAACATGCGGTCCGCGTCGCCGTCGAAAGCGATGCCGAGGTCCGAGCCCGTCTCCTGGACGGCGCGCTGAAGGTCGACGAGGTTCTCGGGCTCGATGGGGCTCGCCGGGTGGTTCGGGAACGTGCCGTCGAGCTCGAAATAGAGAGGAACGAGCTGGAAGGGAAGGTCCTCGAAAACCACCGGCACCGTGAGGCCGGCCATCCCATTGCCGGCGTCGATCACCACCTTTAGTGGTCTAAGGGCCTCGACTTTGACGAACGAGCGACAGTGAGCCGAATAGTCACCAATGATGTCGAGCTGCGCCACCTCTGAATCCTGGTGGTCCGAGACTTCTGCGGCGCCCTCATCCTCCTCGGCCAGCGCCTGGATGTCCTTCAACCCCGACTCGGAGCCGATCGGTGCAGCTCCCGCCCGGCACGGCTTGAATCCGTTGTAACGAGCCGGATTGTGGGAGGCGGTAACCATGCAGGCGGGCACGTCGAGCTTCCCGGAGGCGAAGTAGAGCCCGTCGGTAGACACCAGGCCCAGGTCGAGGACCTCTGCCCCCACGGAGGAGGCCCCCCAGGCGAAAGCCCGAGCCAACGCCTCGGAGGAGGTGCGCATGTCCCGGCCCACCGCCAGCCGGGACGCGTCACAGAAGCGAGCCAGGGCGGCGCCGATCCGTCTGGCGGCGTCCTCGTCGATCTCGCCCGGGTAGGTGCCACGGATATCGTAGGCCTTGAATATGGCGCTCAGATCCCTGTGCACCGGGGCATCCTATTGCGATGCCTGTACGCTTCCCAAACAATTTCCCGCCCGCCCATTGACTGAGGCCGCGATGCCTGGAAGCATCGAATCATGCGCGAGACGGTCCTTCACGATGTCACGTCGGAAACCGAGTGGCGAGAGCAGGCGGGATGCCGCGCCTATCCGCCCATCCTCTTCTTCGGTGCCGACGACAGCGAGCCCCAGTCGGAGCGGCGCATAAGAGAGGACGAGGCCAAGCAGGTCTGTGCCGGTTGCCTCGTTCGCCAAGAGTGTCTCGCCTATGCGCTGTCGACCCGCGAGGCGTACGGGATCTGGGGCGGCCTGACCGAGGTCGAACGCCGCGTCCATCTCCGTAAGCGCATCTAACAGCCCCGTGCGCCCCGACGGGCCTCCCTCGGCCGCCGAGGCCACGATCAAGCTTGCCTCCCGCCTTCGCCATCGCGGCCTCCCCGAAGTAGGTCTGCTGGCCTGGGGGCGACTTCGAGAGCTGGTCTCGTCCTCAGAGAACCTGGTATTTCTCTCTCAGAGCCCCGACCCCGACAAGCCTGCGGGGCGCGAAAATGGCGGCCTGCGGGTGCGCCGTGCGGACCCCTCGGATGCCCCTCGCTACGCGCGCGACATCGGCACCGATACCGCCTCGACCTTTCGGGGCCGCCTAACCCGGACGACCGCCTGCTTCGTTGCCGAGCTCGACGGACGCATAGTCCACGCAAGTTGGGTCACGACGTCGGGGGCTTGGACGAGGGAGCTGCAGCTCTACGTGGTCCCTGCTCGAAGCGAGAGTCACGATAACCAAGGGGGAGAGGCCTACGTCTACGAGTCCTTCACCCGCCCCGAAGCGCGCGGCAGAGGCGCCTATCCCCAGGTACTGCTACACATCTCGACCTGGGCGGCCGTGGCCGGCCGGACTCGCGTGTGGGTTGCGGTGGAGGGCGCCAACGCGGCCTCTCTCAAGGCGGTAACCAAGGCCGGCTTCAGCCCCGGCTTCGAACTCTCCTTCGGGCGCCGCCTCGGCCGCCTGAGGAGATCCGAGCCGGTGGGACCTGCGGCAGCGGTCGGACGGAGGATGCTCGCAGCCCACCTTCACTAGATTTTTCTGCGTGTAGCGATGATAATGAAACCAACCAAGCAATAGGAGGTTTGCGGGCGCTCGAACAATCTCGGATCACGTCACCGCACCTGCGCGCGAGATAGCTCTCGTGTCCCGGGAGCGCACCGGCGCGACCCCCCTCAACTGGCACCTATCGGCCGGAACGACGGAACCAGAGGTTTCGAGCGCCCGCAATTACTCTGCCACCTGTCTGGCGTGCTCCCCTCTCCGCGACCCAAGCCGACCTTTGGCCAACTTTGTTACAAAACGCGCCTCTAGCCTCCGTTCGTACCAACCTGCACAACGAGTGTTGTCGGGGTTGGCCGGATCTAGCGCAAGTTGCCGTCGCCGGCGAGGGTGAGGACCTCGTCGAGAGCGATCGCGTCACCCTGGTGCTCCCACCACTTCGTCTCGCACAACCGGCAAGAATAGAATTGGACCGAGTCGTCCCCGCTGAGGCGGATCTCGATGTGAATGCAGTCTTCTCCGTCACAATGCGAGCACCGCATGTGGCGTCTCCCTTCGCGCTGTGCCCGCCGAAGGGAGGAAAATGGGCATAGAAAAGGCCCGTCCCTTCGGGACGGGCCCTGTCCCTTGTGTACCGCTTTTACCGCCGGCAGCATACCAACTTTTCGCGCTCTGCGCACAGGTTGTTTTTGCCAGCCCGGGAGTCCTATCCTTTGGCTTGTCCCCTCGCTCTGGCGCTCGAGTCCTTCACGTCGACCACGGCCGGGCGCTCAGTGGTGGCGGGCTGCCCTCCCTCGACCTCGTCCCAGATGCGGATGTGGTGGGTCTCTTTGAGGGTGAAGAACCCGACGACCACGGTCATAAGGGCGATGACGATTGGATAGGAGAGGCCCTGGAGGTCGACCACATCCGGCCCCCCGCCCAGCCTACCCACCAGGAGGGTTGCGATGAGCGGCACGCCGCCCCCGAACCAACCGTTGCCGAGGTGGTAAGGGATCGACAGCGAGGTGTAGCGCACGTTCCCGGGGAACAGCTCGACGAGATAAGCCGCGATGGGTCCGTAGACCATCGTGACGTAGACCATCTGGATGAAAACGAGCACCACCAAGGCGACGTAGTTGTCCCTAAACGTCGCCATGGCGCGGTAGATCGGGATGTAGGTCAAGGCCGCCAGCAGACAGCCACCAAGGATGATGGGCTTGCGGCCGATCCGGTCCGACAGCCTCCCGAAGACCCAGAACAACGGCGTCCCGAGAATCAGACCGGTCCCGACGATGATGGCGGAGGTCGTCACGGGTATGAGGAGCTCGGTCTGCAGGAACACATAGGCGTAGAACTGGCCCGTGTACCAAACCACCGCCTGGCCCGCGGTCATGCCTATCAGCACGAGCAGTATGCGCTGCCATCCTCCCTCGTGCAGGGCGTCAGTGATCGGAGACTTGGATAGTTGCTTGGCTTCCTTGATCTTCGTATAGAGGGGGGTTTCCTTGAGGCTCAGCCTGATGTAGATGGCGAGGATGACGAGCAGCCCCGACAGCAGGAACGGGATCCTCCACCCCTGGTCGTTGAACGCTTCCTCTCCGATTACGGCTTGGACGCCGACAACCATGACGAGGGCAAGCACCAGGCCGAGCGTGGCGGTCATCTGGATCCAGGAGGTGTGCTGGCCGCGAGCGTCGTCGGGGGCGTGCTCGGCCACGTAGATCGCCGCCCCTCCGTACTCGCCGCCCAGCGCGAGACCCTGGA
>JACDAL010000162.1 GCA_013695465.1 Actinomycetota bacterium
CTTGTGATCGACCGTCTCCAGCCAGGTGATCAGCCCCGGGCGCTCTCCCCAGATGTTCTCGAGCCGTTCGGCGACCGACGCCATTAGTCCCCCGTCATTACTTGAGGCCCTCGAGATAGTCGAGCAAAGCATCGAGGTCGGCCGAGGACAGCTCGGTAGGAGGCATGATCGCGCCGGGCTTGGCCGATTGTGGATCGATGATCCACCGTGCTAGCTCGGAGCGGGTGTTGTCGAGGACGCCGGACGCGATCGTTTCCCGTCGTGCGAGATGGGTCAGGTCGGGGCCGAGGTCCGAGTCCGCCTCGGTCCCGCGGACTGCGTGGCAGCCGGCGCAAGAAGACTGCAGGAAGACACTCTCTCCACGCGCGGCCCCCGATGCGGCCGGCTCGGCGGCCTCGCTTGCTTCGTTGGCCAGCCACGACTCGAACTTGCCGGGCTCATCGGCAATGACGTAAAAGATCATGTTGGCATGCTGGAGGCCGCAGAACTCGGCGCACTGGCCACGGTAGCGTCCCGCTTCATCTGCCTGAAGCCACATGCTGTTCACTTGGCCCGGGATGAGGTCCGTCTTGGCCTGAAGTTGGGGCACCCAGAAGCTGTGGATGACGTCATCTGTTGTCAGCCTCAGTCGTACCGACTCTCCGGTGGGAATGTGGATCTCGTTCGCGGTCACTGCTCCGCTGCCCTGGTAGCGGGCCTCCCACCACCAGTCGTGCCCGATAATATCGATCGTCAGGCCGGGCTCCTGCGGCGGAGTCGACAGTGCCATCATGTCGTTCAGACTTACCACGAAGACGCCCGCGAGTATCAGCGAGGGAGCCACGATTCCAGACACCACCACGAAGGGGCCTCCCCAGCGTGCTTCGCTGAGCCGCGTTTGTTTGCGGTGGCCTCGCACATAGGCGACGGCCAGGAAGGCGACCACCACGGCGAACACGACGACCGAGATCCAGAACATCAGCCACCACAGACCCTCGATACGGCGGGCGCCCACGCCCCTGGGGTCGAGTACCGACGGCGCGCCGGAGGGAGCGCATGCACCGGCGGCAGAGGCTGCGACGAGCAACGAGGCCCGGACTAGACGACCCCTGGTCAAGGTTCCTCGGTCGCTCCGAGGGCTCTCTGCTGCTCAAATAGAGTGTGAGGGTCGAGCGCCGATGCTCTGCCCGCTTCGAAGATGCCGGCTTTGAGCGCCACGGAGCTGGTGAAGCCGAGCACTCCCTGCGTAATGCGCGTAGCGCGGCCGCCGACCGGAAGCAACGACAGGCTGACGCTGCCCACGGTGAGGGCGGTGCTGAGCTTCCACAAGCGTGCCCCGGAACCTTTCTTCAGCGCTGCGCCAACCTCTTCAACTCGTGAGGCTTCCCGCTCGGCGGCTACCGTGACGGCGAGCTCGACGAGGTCGATGACTGTTCCCAGGCGCCCCACGAGCTTGCGTTCGTCGTCGGTCAGCGATGTCACGTTCACCAAGGAGAGCGTGGCCCCGACGCCGGAGATGAGAAACAAGGGGGCGAGGGTGCGGCGCATCCCGCGCCACAGAGGGACCGCAGAGCTCGACAACAGCACGCCTGTGTAGCCCGCCAGGGGCAGCCCGAGCGTGCCGGCCACAGCACCTGCGAGCTTGCCGAGCCGGCCCCGCACCCCGAGGGAACCGGAGAACCACAGCGCGGCGAAGTCGGACGAAGCAGAGGCCGCAAGGAGCCACGAACCCATGTTCCTGGCGGAATTCGGCCTAATCTCCCTCAGCCTGTTCAGAAAGCGTTCTGGGCGGCCGAGATCGTAGATCAGCAAAGTCGTTGAGGTTGCGGCCCCTGCCGCGGCCATGACGTGGCAGCGGCGGATCAAGAGCTCGAACCTCTCCGCGTCCGCCGCTCGTGCGGCCGCACCCACGGTCGCCGCGGCGCCGGCCACCCCGCCGAGGACGAAGTAGGCGGGAACCGCCCAAATCCACGCCGGCTGACCGGGCCGCTCTCCGGCTTCACCACCTCGCCCTTCGTCGAAAGCCACTGTGCCCAGGGGGTCTGAGCGTGGCTCGGGAACCTTTCGCCCGGCCGCTTCTCCTTCGGGCCCGCCAAGACGGGGATCGATATTGCGTCCGTCGCCGCCCGAGGTTCCCATGGAGTCGTTCATCTCGAGCCGCCTATTGGTGGCAGCATGGGTCGATTCGCAACCCGGTCCGACCCCCACAGCCCCACCTAAGTGCCCCTTTCAATGAAAGAGATCAGGCTCGCGCTTCAGCCCGGCGGCGAATCTACTCCCTCCGGGGAGACGGCTTCAAACGGCTCACCTAGCCCACTTGTGAATCTCCATGGTTGGTTCGAGAGCCTTCTGGAAGGTCTTGATCATCGCCTGAAAGCGATCGCGATCGTCGAGGATCCTCTGCAACGGCCACAGCTTCGTGTAGTCATCGGTTTCGGGTCGCTCGACGGAATCGCCGACGACGAGATGCAGGGGGCGTTTACTTTCGTCGGGGCGGGTATCTCCGCGGGTCCGTGCCACTCAGCGCGGTGGCATTGGCGGCCGCGGCTTCCAGTCGAGCCCATCGCGGCTATCAGCACCCACAGCGGCTTCCAGCACTCCCAGCGAAACGAAGATCAGGAACAGGAAGATCAGCTCCACGGTGCCTCCTTCGGGTAACGACGCCGGATCGGCGTCGCAAGCGAGTTCCATACGGTGTGCATGGCCGAGCGCCTCGAAGGTGGGGAGGGGAAGTCCGCATCGCCCTCGACCGGCCGGCGCCGGCCCGCTCCAGCCCTGCGGGCCTCGGCCGCTTCCCGGTGTAGGTCTCGCAGGTGCTCTTGGGCCATCAGCACAGTCAGGGAATTCATGGTGCCTCCTTCACAAATCGGCGGTAATGATCTATACTCCTAACGGCACTTACCAGACTAGTGGAGGAGATGTAAGAAGTCAAGTGAATTTTGATAATTACAGCGGGCTAGATCACGACCACAAGGCACTCGATCTCGCGGTCGATTTGGCGAACTCGCTGGACGTTGTGGACGGCGAGGAGTAC
>JACDAL010000174.1 GCA_013695465.1 Actinomycetota bacterium
TGCGTTCGCATGGCGCTGCATACCGGTGAGCCGGTCATAACCGACGAAGGCTACGTGGGCATGGATGTCCACCGCGCGGCCCGCATCTGTTCCACCGCCCACGGAGGTCAAGTCGTGATCTCGGCGACGACTCGCGCTCTGCTAGGCGACGCCGACCTCGCCGACCTCGGGCTTCACCGGCTCAAGGACCTGGGGTGGCCCGAAAAGCTGTTCCAGCTAGGCCGGGACAAGTTTCCACCCCTTCGATCGCTCAACGCGACCAACCTCCCGGCCCAGCCGAGCACGCTGATCGGTCGGGAGCGGGAACTTGCGGAGATCGCCACGCTAGTTGTCGACGCGCGGCTGGTTGTGGTTACGGGTACCGGCGGCACGGGCAAGACGCGGCTTGCCCTGCAGGTCGCGGCGGAGCTCGTGGAGAAGTTCACGGATGGCGTCTTCTGGGTGTCGCTTGCTGCCGTCGGCGAAACCGAGCTCGTATTCCCGACCATAGCGTCGGCACTCGGTGCAACAGGCGACATGGCCGCGCACATCAATGATCGCCGCATGCTGCTCCTGCTCGACAATCTCGAGCAGGTGCTCGATGTCGCGCCGCAGCTCTCCGAGCTTCTGCGGAGCTGCCCGAACCTCCACCTCCTCGTCACCAGCCGTGCCCTTTTGCGAATCGATGGCGAACACGAGTACCAGGTCGAGCCCCTTTCGGCAGAGGACGCAGTTGCGTTGTTCCGCGAGCGCGCACCCGTTGCCTTTTCAGAGGAAGCGATCGTCGAGATCTGCCTCCGAGTCGATTGCCTCCCGCTCGCCGTAGAGCTGGCTGCAGCGCGAACGAGGATTTTTTCGGCCGACGCAATGATCGCTCGGCTGGAGCATCGTCTTCCAGTGCTGACGGGCGGCCGGCGCGACGCTCCCGAGCGCCAGCGCACGCTGCGCGCCACGATCGAGTGGAGCTACGGGCTGCTCGACAAAGATGAGCAACTGCTCTTCCGCCGCCTGGCCGTGTTCGCCGGCAGCTTCGACGCGGCGGGGGCCGAGGCGGTCGCCGGGGCCTCGCTCGAAACGCTGCAGTCCATCATCGAGCAGAGCCTCCTGCGCCGCTGGAGCTCGGGCAGACTCGGCATGCTCGAGACGATCCACGAGTTCTCACTCCAGCAGCTGGAGGAGTCCGGCGAAGACGAGCCCACCCGCCGCCGGCTCGCCGAGTTCTTGCTCGCTCTGGCAGAGACCGCCAACCTCACAGACGAGGCGGAAGGCCCGCAACGAGTCGACTTGGTGACCCCCGAGGCCCCCAATGTGCGAGCGGCGCTCGAATGGTCGCATACGCGAGGCGACGTTGAGATCGGACTTCGACTCGCGATGGCTCTCGAGCACTTCTGGACGGCGACGAGCCCTTTCGAGGGAATTCGTTTTCTCGATTTGCTTCTGGAGCGCGGCCCCCGACTGCCTGTCGAGCTGCGCGCCAGAGCACTTCGAGTGTTGGGCGGAGTGACGTTCATCGCCGGGCGCTTCGAGGAGGGCACGCGCCTGTACGAGGAGAGCCTGGCCTTGTACCGGGAGCTGGGGGACGATCTCGGCATCGCCATCCTTCTCTACCGGCTCGCCAACTCTGAGCTCGCCCGCGACGACCTCGTCGCGGCCCGCTCGCTCGCCGAAGAGAGCGGCGAGCTCCTGCGGCGCGCCCGCTTCCGCAAAGGCGAGACGATAGTCCTAGGGACACTGGGCGACATCGATCTCTTGGAGGGCAACCACGCCCGAGGGCTCGAGCTGATGCGGCAAAGCATCGCTCTTGCCAAGGAGATCGGCTTCACGTGGTGGACGGCCGTATCTCTCGCGTCCGGCGCCGACCACCTCCTTCTGCTCGACCGACTGGAGGAGGCGGAGCAGTGGGCGCGAGAGGCGCTGCCCGAGGCCCTCGCCGTCGGCGAGCGCCAGTTTCTCCTGTTCGCCTTAGCAGTGCTGGCGCGCGTCGCCGCCCAAACCGGCCGCGCCCAGCGCGCCGGCACGCTGTGGGGAGCGATAGAGACGGAGGAGGCTCTCGGTCCGGTTGGGCAGTGGGAGGCTGAGCGCGCCGCGTACGAAGCCGCCGTCAACGCAGCGGACGGTTCGGACTTCCAAGCTGGGCGCGGCCACGGTCGCAAGCTCACGCTCGGCGAGGCCGTGGCCTATGCGCTCGCCGATGCCAAGGATGAGCGCTCTTAAGGGGAGATGCCGGGGCCGAGTAATGCTGCAGGGTGGCTTCCGGCCTGGGAGCGATAGCATGGCCGTCCGGTGGAGGGCGAGCTCATGGCGACGGAGATGGGGCAGCAGCCTGATGTGCTGTCCGGGCTAGTCGGCCGCCGAGCCGCCCTGCTTAGGGAGCTGCGGGCGGCGATCCCGAGCGACATACCGGGGATCATCCTCGTCGCCCGCGGCTCCTCCGACCATGCGGCGATCTTCGGCCGCTATGTTCTCGAGCTTGCCACCGGCCTGCCCGTAGCGCTCGCGGCCCCCAGCCTCCACACCCTCTACGACACCAAGCCCCGATGCAAGGGCTTCCTCGCCGTCGGTGTAAGCCAGTCGGGCCGCACCCCTGAGATCGTGACGGTGCTCGAACGCCTGGTTGCCGGTGGCGCTCACGCTGTTGCGGTGACCAATGATCCCTCCAGCCCGCTGGGCCGCTCCGCCTCCGTTGTGATCGAGCTCGGCGCCGGGGATGAGCGCGCAGTACCGGCAACCAAGACCTTCACCGCCCAGCTGGTCGCGTTCGCCATCCTCGCCGAGGCGCTGGGGGCGGTGCCGTGGAGCGCCCGGGATTGGGCCACTCTGCCCGCCGTCGTCCAGCTCATGCTGAACGACCCGCATCCCGCCGTAGCGGTCGCCAAGGACATCTCTCCCTCGGTAGGCCTGCTGACCGTCGGGCGAGGGTTCATGTTTCCGATCGCGCTCGAAGCCGCTCTCAAGCTCAAAGAGACAACGTCTGTGCTTGCCGAGGGCTACTCGGCCGCCGATCTTCGCCACGGGCCTTTTGCGGTGGTGCAAAGGGACTTCCCCGTGCTTTCCTTCTCGGTCGCAGGTCCGGCCGGGCGCGACATCGAAGACCTCACTCGATGGCTGAAGGAGGAGCGCGGCGCGCACGTGTTGCGAGTGAGCGACGGCGCGGACGCCGACCTGGCTCTGCCCGGGGATCTCCCGGAGACACTCGCGACCATCCCTGCTGCGATACGTGCTCAGCAAGTTGCCTATGAGCTTGCGCTCTGCCGGGGACTTAACCCGGATGCCCCCGCCGGCCTCACCAAGGTGACGCCCACGTCCTAACGAGAGCTTGGAGGTCACAATGCCGGAGAAAGAGGTGAAGCTGACGAACGAGGTGGGGCTGCATGCGCGGCCCGCGGCGGTATTCAGCAAGGCGGCGGCGCGCTTCTCCGCCGATATCACGGTCTCCAAGGAGGGACAAGAGGGCAACGCCAAGTCGATCATGGCGGTGCTCAAGCTCGACGTGAAAAAGGGTGACGCCGTCACGATCGCAACCG
>JACDAL010000181.1 GCA_013695465.1 Actinomycetota bacterium
GCGCTCAACACCTTCGGTGAGTTTGGTGCGGCGGATGGCCCTGAGGCCAACCAGATCATGCACGGGATGCTCGAAACCGACAGCGGATTCACACTTATGGGCGCCGATACACCGCCTGGGATGGAACACAACCCTGGAAACAACATGGCGGTGAGTCTGAGCGGCGAGGACGCCGACGAGCTGCGCAGTTACTGGGAGAAAATCTCCGAACGCGGCACCGTGACGGTCCCCCTAGAGAAGCAGATGTGGGGCGACGAGTTCGGTATGTGCGAGGATCGGTTCGGTATCGCTTGGATGGTCAACATCGGCCAGCCGCAAGCCTGAGCCGCTCTTGCTGAGCCTTGGCGTGGTTGCTCGGTGTTGAAATCCCGCTGATTAGGGTCTCCCACTACAAGTACTGGTAGACATTCGTGGTTCACCGGCTCCAAGGGAGCGGCCCTGCGCCGAGCGGGGTTCCGGGGCTGCTGGTTGGCAGTCGGCAGTCGCAGCCGCGGGCTTGGACGGTATCAAGTTTCACGAGCTCCGGCAGTCCTCGGTCCCTGTGGCGCGACGCCGGAGCCGATGTCCTCGAGGTATCGCGCCGCGCCGGTCACTCGTCGGTGGTCCCTTCGACGAGCATGTGATCGATGGGTTTCGGATCGTCATGTCGGGTGGTGGTGGCACCGGCCTTTGTTCCCACTTGCACGGGATCTGCGTGAAAGGGGAGTCGCGCTAGACGGCTCGAATAGCAAGCTGCGGCGGATCACGTCAACGACCCCACGGATGCTGCAGTGGCTTATCCGTTACCAGCGGCTAGTGTTGCCACCCGAGGCAGTCACACAGACCGGCCTCATCCGTGCTTACGACAGAGGAGGCCGGGCCCTCCTAAGAGGTCGAGTCAAATGAACCCTGCTAGGGCGCTCCTCGAGAGGCTGGACAGAACGGTGAACTATGCGCGGTCCTAAGCTGCGTCCTGGGGATCATCGCGAGGAAAAGACTTGCCGAGCAGTAGCGGCGCAAGACTAACGACACGGGCACGCACTCCAAGCAGTCACGCAAATCATTTCCGAATAATTCTGCCGACCAGGGAACACGTCCATTATTAACAGGGATAAAGACGTCTCCGTCATCGTCGCGAACGAGATAGGTGAGCCGATCCCAATTCGTTCATGACCCATCATTCTCCCCCCAGTTGCTTCCCTGCCTAATAAACTACTTGGAGGCGAGGTCGATCTGGTCTCGGCTGACGAGCGTGAAACGACGCGCATCACAAGCGACGCCCTGGCGGCTTGACCCTGATACCTGGATCATGGCACTTTCGCTACTTCAACTATGAAATGGGGGCGCAATCGGCCGGGCGACCGAGACTCAAAAGGGCTTCTCATGGGGCGAGTGCTGTACGAGCTGTGGGCTTCGTACTGGCCGAACCAGGGAGACGACGTGCCATTCGCCTCTTTCATCAACAGAGTCCGCCCAGGAAATCCGTGCGCGGGCGCGGTTGTGGGGCCGACAAGTCTTCGACTATGTGATAGCCCTTGAGGCATGACGCTGCTCGTCGATGTCGTCGCTGCCTCGAGGGAGATCTCGGAGACGAATTCCCGAGCCCGCAAGATTGCGATCCTCGCGGAGCTCCTGCGGCGGCTAGACACAGACGAGATCCCGATCGCGGTGGGTTTTCTCTCCGGCGTGCCGCACCAGGGCCGGGTCGGCGTCGGCTACTCGATCGCCTACGGCGTCAAGGGTACGGCGGCGGCCGAAGCGGCTCTCACCGTCGACGACGTCGACCGGGCGATCACGGCCGTGCAACGAGCCATCGGAAGCGGCTCGTCTACGCGCCGCCGGCAGATCCTTGGGGACCTCTTCGGCCGCGCAACCGAGCGGGAATCCGACTTCGTCAGGCGAATCTTAACCGGCGAGCTGAGGCAGGGAGCGCTGAGCGGCCTGATGCTCGACGCGATCTCGGGAGCCGCGGGGGTCTCCGGCGAGGTCGTTCGGCGCGCGGTGATGCTTTCGGGCGATCTCCCGCGCACGGCTGCGATCGCGATGACGTTGGGGGAGAAGGGGCTCAGCGACGTGGGGTTCGAGATCTTCCGGCCGATTCTGCCGATGCTGGCCTCCACCGCCGAGAGCGTGGTTGACGCGATTGCGGGTTTTCGCCGCACGTCCGTCGAGTGGAAGCTCGATGGGATCCGCATCCAGATCCATCGTCGCGACGACGAGGTGCGCATCTACACGCGCAACCTCAACGACATTACGGACGCGCTCGGGGGGATTGCCGACGCGGTGCGCCGTCTTCCAGTACGCCAAGCAGTCCTCGACGGAGAGGCGCTGTGGATGGGGGAGGACGGTCCGGGCGCGTTCCAGGAGACGGTGTCGCGCATCGATCGCGAGGCGCCACCGGAGGGAATCGTGACGTTCCTCTTCGACTTGTTGCATGTAGACGGCGACGACCTGCTCGACACGCCGCTCGAGGAGCGTGCGACCAGGCTGGAGGCGACCGCGCCGCATCTCAAGATCCCAGCCGTTCTGACCTCGGACGCGGACGAGGCACAAGGCGTTTTGAACGAGGCGCTGCATGCGGGGCACGAGGGCGTCGTCGTGAAGGACGCGACCTCGCTCTATAGCGCGGGCCGGCGCGGCAAGGCGTGGCGCAAGGTGAAGCCCGTGCGGACCTACGATCTTGTGGTGCTCGGTGCGGAGTGGGGCCACGGGCGCCGGCAGGGCTGGCTCTCGAACCTGCATCTCGGCGCGCGCGTTTCCGGCACGGGCGAGTTCGTAATGGTGGGTAAGTGCTTCAAGGGCCTAACCGACGATCTCCTTGGATGGCAGACGAGGGCTTTGCTCGAGCGTGAGACCGAGCGGCGGGGGATAGCGGTGCTGGTGCGCCCCGAGCTGGTCGTCGAGATCGCGCTCGATGGGGTCCAGTCCTCGACGCGTTATCCGGGCGGCGTCGCGCTGCGGTTCGCGCGCGTTAAGCGCTACCGACCGGACAAGAAGG
>JACDAL010000177.1 GCA_013695465.1 Actinomycetota bacterium
GCCGGAGGGTCGGCAAAGCAACGAGCGGGACGTGGAGCCCTGCGCTCAAGAAGAGCATCGCCCTCGGTTCTGTTCCCCCACGGTTCGAGGAGCCCGGCTCGCGACTGGGGATCGAGTGGACGGTCGAAGCGCAGCGCCACCAGGTTGCAGCCGAGGTCGTGCCGCTGCCCTTCTTCGACCCGCCCCGCAAACGGGCTTAGTGCACCTCCCCGTCAATCCGGTGGGCATTCGAGCGCCCCTGCATCCCGGCGCAGTGACGCTCTCGGTGCGCACCGTCTTTCCGGTGCGGAGCACGTAGTGGCTCAGGCGCGAGTGGCGGTGGCGTCTGGTAACCACTTGGGGGCAGAGGCGGCCGCCGAGGTAGCTCGGGGCGGGGGCAATGCGGTGGACGCCTGTCTTGCCTCCTCGGTCATGGCCTGGGTCGCCGAGCCGTGTTTCGCATCAGTGACCGGGGCCGGCTTCGTGGCGGTCCACGATCCCTCCGGCGAGGTGACGATCTACGACGGCAACTGCGCGATGCCGCGCAGGCCGCCGCAGGACAGGGGGCAGGGCGTTTCGAGGATCTATCTCGATTATTCGAACGGCATGTATACGGGCATCGGGGGCGGCTCAGTTGCGGTCCCGGGTGTGCTCGCCGCAGTGCACCGTGCTTGGGAGCGACACGGCAGTATTGAGTGGGCAGCCCTGTTCGAGCCTGCGATCAGGGCCGCCAGGGAGGGCTTGCCCCTTCCCAAGACTTGCGACTACTACCTCAAGCAGACCTGGGGGATCTGGTCTCGTTACGACGCCGCCCGGGCGCAACTCGGCGTTGGCGACCGTCCCTTGGAGGAGGGCGAGGCGCTCGTTCAAGCGGAGCTCGCAGACGGCCTCGAGGCCATCGCTCGGCACGGCCCCCAGGTCCTCTACTCGGGCGAGCTGGGGCGTGAGCTGGCCGATGCGATCGCAGCGGACGGGGGCCTGGTGACGGTCGAAGACCTCGCCTCCTATGAGGTGCGCGAGCGCGCGCCGATTACGACCGAGGCATTCGGCTGGAGCATTGCCTCGAACCCCCCGCCCGCAGTCGGAGGAGCCGTCCTCGTACACATGCTCTCGCTGATAGAGGACGCCGCACCGTCAGGCCCACTTGCTCGCCTGAACGCAGTCGTGGCGGCCGAGGAGACCGCCGTTTCCTATCGTGAGCTTCACTACGGAGACCCGGCCGACATCGCCGCGGGGCTATCCGACGTGCTGTCGAGGGGGCAGCCGGCACGCTCGTCCGAGACCACACACAGCTCGGCCGCAGACCGAGACGGGCTGGCGTGCGCGCTGACTCAGTCGAACGGTTACGGGGCCGGACTGATCGTCCACGGCATGGTGCTCAACAACACTCTGGGGGAAGAGGAACTGAACCCGCTTGGGACCCACCGCCTGCCTCCCGGCGCGCGCTGCCACTCCAACATGGCGCCGACGATCGCACGGGGGCCGGGGGAGGTTGTAGCGCTGGGCTCGCCCGGTGGCGACCGCATCACCGGTGCAATTGCTCAGACGATCATGTCCCTGGCGCTGGACGGCGCCTCGTTGGCCGACGCGTTGGCCGCGCCGCGCGCTCATGTGGCGCGGCGGCCCGAGGGAAAGCTGTTGTGCTACGAGCCGGGCCTTCCCGGCGGCCAGATCGAGGTCGGATACCTGGACCGGCCCTACGACGAGGTGCACATGTTCTTCGGCGGCGTCCAGGCGGCCTCGGTAACTGAGGACGGGAGAGTGGACGCGGCCCACGACCCCAGGCGGTCGGGAGCTACCGCACTAATAGCCTGAGAGGGCGGCCGGGAGCCGGAGTCCACGAGCCTGACCGGCCGCGCACGAGCCTGGCCGGCCGGAGCCGATCGCGCGCTACGCGCCGGCGGGTACCGAAGCCGTACTCAGGAGCGCGCGACGCGCGATTGCGTACCTCGGTTGGCCATTTCAGCGGAACGCCACACCAAAAGCCCCTCCCAGAAGGGCAACTCCGAGCGTGAGCCAAGCGACGTAGTCCCCGGGATGGCCGCTGTGCAGGTTGCGCAGACCCACGACGACGCGGCCGACGCTGCTCCATGTCGCCCGCCGCCACCGATCCGGCAGCCGGTTCCGGCCGAGTGTGAAGGCTGCGAGGCCCAGGGCTCCGATCACAGATAGGAAGCCGGGAAGTAGTTCCTCGGACTTGGGGCCGGCGTGAGCTGGGGCCTCGGGAAGGGGCTGAGACTCTCCGCCGAGAACCTCTTCGACGTAGGCGGCGCGGTCGGTGAAGGCTTCGGCGGCGGCCTCCGAGCCCGCCAGCAACCCAGGAACAAAGGGAACCGCGAAGGCGGCCGCCCCCAGCAGGAGGGCGGGCACGAACATCACGGCCGGGGTCCGCTCCCGGCCCGCAACGGTCTCTGCCTCCTGTTCCTCTCCTTCTCGCTCGGTCACCACGTCGGCGTGCTCGACGGGAGGACCCCAGCCCACAAAGACGCGTCCGGCGGCGCGCAGCAAAGCGCCTCCGGTCAGCACGGAGGTAAACACGAACAGCGACGTTACCCAGGCGAAGCCGAGGAGCTTGGCCTCCTCCTCGATGAGAGCCTTTCCGACGTAGGTGCCGAACGGCGGCAGCCCCGCAAGCGCAAGGGCACCGAGAACGAACAAGAGGCCCGTTGCCGGCAGACGCCGGCCGCTGCCGCGGAGGTGGTACTCGTCGACGCCGCCGAGGCGATGCTGGAGGATGCCCACGCACATGAACAGGGAGGCCTTGGCGAGCCCGTCGGCGAGCATATACACGGCTGCGCCCGACAGGCCTGCCGGAGTGAGGGCCGCCAAACCGACGAGAAAGAGCCCGGCATGGGCTATTACCGAGAAGGCGAGCATGCGCTGGAGGTGGTGCTGGGCGAAGGTCATCACGGCGCCGACCATGGCGGTCGCCGCGGCAGCAATCAGCAGGACGGTGCGTAGCTCTCCTGCAAACGAGGACAGAGGTCCCTCGAACACCGTCCAATAGACCCGCGCTGTGCCGTAGAGGCCGAGCTCGCTAACGACGCCGCCGAGCAGGATGCAAACCGGCAGTGGCGCGGTCGCGTATGCATCCGCGAGCCAGAAGTGAAAGGGCACGACGGCGGCATTGATAAAGAAGCCTGCCACGACCAACGCAAACGCGGACACAACGAGAGCATCCGGGCGATCGCTCAGCGACTCCCCCATCTGAGCCAGGTTGAGCGCTCCGGTGCGCCCGTAAAGCAACGCCACGCCCCAAAGCAGAAGAAAAGCCCCGATGCTGTTGGTCAGGGCGAAATTCATTGCTCCTTGGAGAGGGCCCGCCTCCTCGATCTTGTAACCGGTCAACGCAAACGCGGCGACGCTCAGAACTCCGAGGAAGACGAATATGTTGAAGAGGTCGCCCGAGAAGCACATCCCCACGATGCCCGAGAGGAACACCAGCATCAATGAGTGATAGAGCGCGCCCACGGCATCGAAGAATCTCCACGAATACAAGAGAGCGGCGGTCACGAGCACACCGGAGAAAGCCGCGAGGGCCGCTCCCATGGGATCTACCACGAACGCGATCCCAACCGCCACTCCATCGCGTGGTACCCAGCCGCCGAACCAGTAGACGAGCGGAGATTCGCTCGCATCCATGAGCAGTAATAGGCAACATGCCGACGTCACGGCCGCGGCGGCGATGCTCACGATCTCGATGGCGCGGCGAGGAAGGAAGACTGCAGCTCCCGACAACAGGGCGGCGGTCACGAGGGGGATGGCCACCCCTAGGGCCGCCAGGTCTTCCACTGCTCCTACCCCTTCAATGAGCTGAGGCTGTTGGGATCGAGTGTTCCCGACCGCTTGTGCACCTGCACCGCAAGCGCGAGCAGCAGTGCGGAGACCGTTACTCCAATTACGACGTCGGTCGACGTGAGCGCCTGGA
>JACDAL010000002.1 GCA_013695465.1 Actinomycetota bacterium
GTGTTCATCCTCAATGCGGTTCGCACCAGGACCAAGGGCGAGGAGGCGGGCGCCGATCCCTGGGACGGCCGCACGCTGGAATGGTCGATCCCCTCGCCGCCCCCGGCTTACAACTTCGCCGAGGAGCCGGTCGTGCGCCATCGCGATGACTTCTGGCACACGAAGTACATAGAGGTCCCGGAGAAATCCCCCCGCCGAGTGCTTGCGGGCGGCGCAAACGGTCACGACGAGCACTCAGAGCATGGCCACATTCACCTGCCCTCGCCGTCCTACTTCCCCGCTATGGCCGCAACCGGACTCCCGGTCATGGGCTACGGCGTCATCTACGCCGACACCGGGGCGTCTTGGCCGTTGATCGTCTCCGGAATCCTGATCATCATGCTGAGCCTGTTCGGCTGGGTGCTAGAGCCCTCGGTGCACGAAGAGTGAGCGCACAGGAAGCGGCCCAGGCCTCAACGCAGGAGCACCACACCAGCACCGGACTCGATAACACCAAGATGGCGATGTGGGCTTTCTTGGGTTCGGAGTGCCTGTTCTTCGGATCGCTGATTACCACCTATCTGCTGTATCGCAGCACGGTGCTACCCGATTCGGGCCCGGTTCCCTCAGAGATATACGATATCCCCTATACCTCGGTGTCGTCGTTTGTTCTGCTGATGTCGAGTCTCACGATGGTGCTGGCTCTATCGAGCTCCCAGCGCGGTGACATGCGGGGAATGCGCATCTGGCTGTTGGCAACCGCGCTTCTGGGCGTAACCTTTGTCGGAGGGCAGATTTTCGAGTTCACGGACTTCGTCGAGGAGGGGCTCACGCTGGGCTCCAGTCCTGCGGGCAGCGCCTTTTTCGTGCTCACGGGGTTTCACGGTGCTCACGTGTCGGTCGGCATCCTAATGCTGCTGTCTCTGGTGGGAATGTCGATGTCGGGCAAGCTGCAACCAGGGGCCGCGCGCAAGGTCGAGCTGATCGGTCTCTACTGGCACTTTGTCGACATCGTCTGGGTCGTGATCTTCACCGTCGTCTATCTCATCCCCCTCGAGTAGCGCGATGAGCCAACAGGTTGAAGCAGGAGAAGCGGAAGAGCTCCATTCCCACCCGGAGCCCCGGCAGTACATCAAAGTCGCTATTTTCCTGGCGGTGGTGACCGCCGTGGAGGTCGCGATCTACTACGTGTCGGCGTTGCGGGCGCTGCTGGTCCCGATTCTGATTGTCCTTGCCGTTATCAAGTTCCTGTTCGTTGCCAGATGGTTCATGCATCTCCGTTTCGACAGCAAGATCTTCCAGCGTTTCTTCGTTACCGGGGTCTTGCTGGCTATGACGGTGTTTGCGGTCGTCCTCCTCTTTTACTTCACGCACGGGGGCCCTGCCCCCGTTGCGCGCTAAGGTCACGCCGGTGCTTGCGGCTGCCCCCTCCCCATGGGCGTTCCACGCGCATCCCGACGTGTGGCTCTTGGTGCTGGTTTTGGGAGGAGGCTATGCCTGGGCCGTCAGACGAAGGGGGGCGGGCAGCGTGAGTCGCAAGGAGATCATGCTGTTCTCGGCCGGGTTGCTGGCGCTCTGGGCCGGAGCCGACTACCCGGTGCACGATCTCAGCGAGGGATACTTGTTCTCGGTCCACATGGTCCAACACATGGTGTTTTCTCTGATCGCACCTCCGCTGTTGCTGATGGGAACTCCACGCTGGCTCCTCCGTGCGCTTCTTTCTCCTCCCGCAGTACTGAGAGCCGCCCGCTTCTTGACTCGTCCCATGGTTGCCCTTATTGCCTTCAACGTGTTCGTAGCAGTGTCGCATTGGCCCTCGCTGGTAGATGCCTCCCTGCGCTCGGAGCCGCTGCACTTCGGTTTGCACTTCTTCTTGGTGGCCACCTCGTTCATGATGTGGTCGCCGGTGGTGGGGCGTGTGGAGGAGCTTCCTCAGCTCAGTCCGCCCGCCAAGATGCTGTACCTATTCCTGCAGTCGGTGCTGCCGACCGTGCCGGCCTCGTTTCTCACCTTTGCCGAGCGGCCCATTTATCATTTCTACGAGACCGTGCCGCATCCCTGGATAGACGCTTTGACTGATAACCGTATCGCCGGGCTGACGATGAAGCTGGGCGGTGGCGCCCTGTTGTGGGGAATCATCGCAGTGCTCTTCTTCAAGTGGAATGCGGACGAGGAGGCGAGCATGGAGCCGAGCGATGTCGATGAGCCGACGTGGGACGACTTCGAGCGCGAGCTCGAGGCTTGGAATCTGAGGACCTAAGCTGATGCAGCAGACTCGTCCTGATCTAAGCGGCGAAATCCGCTTTAGCGTGCCGTTGGTGCTGGTGATTCCCCTCGGAGCGGTGGTCGTGATCGCCGCACTGACCTGGTCCTTCTCGCGGATTCTGTTGTCGTTGCCCGCCGGGGCGGCCACGACGGTGGCGATTCTCACCGCCGCCAACATTCTCGGAGCGTGCACGTTTCTCGCGCTGCGGCCGGGCCTGCCGCGTGCCACCGTTTTCGAGGTCGTGCTGGTGGCGCTCTATCCGGTCATCATCGGCCTGGTCATGGTGCAGGCGGGCTTCGGCGTGACCGAGGAGGCCGGGGCGTCGGAGGGTGGAGGAGAACAGAGCGTGCCCGCCGGTCCCGCGACCGACTCGATAGTCGCAGAGGGGACCGAGTTCAATGCCGACGAGATCGAGCTCGCCGCCAAGAAGCCGACCGATTTCGAGATCGAGAACCGCGATGCCGTGATTCACAATCTCCTCATATATCAAACCGAGGCGGACGCCGCCGACCCGAACAACTCTCTGTTCAAGAGCCCCGACATTGCGGCAGGCGCAACCGATAGCTTTCCGATCAAGCCGCTCAAGAAGGGCGACTACTATTTCGTCTGCGCGTATCACGCAAACATGAACGGGACTGTGAAGGTCGGCTGATACCGCGTTTTTAGCTCACGGCTTTCTGGGGCCTCCACTGAACTCTTGGGCGGCCCTTGCCGAATGGCCTTTCGAGCCGCTGTTGTGGTTGACGCTGATGCTCTTAATTGGAGCTTACGTTCGTGCGGCGCGCCTACTCCGGTGGTCTCGGCGCCGTACGCTGAGCTTTGTTGCCGGCGCGATCGTCGTAGCGGTCGCCCTCTGCTCTCCCGTGGCCCTCTACTCCGAAGGCCTGCTGTCGGTTCACATGGTGCAGCACCTGCTGTTGACGCAGGTAGCTGCCCCCTTGCTGGTCATGGGCGCACCCGTGGCCTTGGCTTTGCGAGCCGCCCCCACCGGGGCGCGGGCACGGATCGCAACTCTCGTGCATTCACCGTCGCTGCGATCGCTGTCGCGCCCGGCGGCGGGGTGGCTGTTGTTCGCCACCGTCATGTGGGGCTCTCACTTCTCCTTGCTCTACGACCGGGCGCTCGAAACCCCCTTCGCTCACGTGTTCGAGCACACCCTCTACCTGGGGGCCGCGCTGCTCTTCTGGTGGCCGTTGGCGGGGCTCGACCCGGGCGCACATCGCCTTCCCAGGGCGTGGCGGCTGGGCTACCTGATATTGGCGGTTCCAGTGCAGTCGTTCTTGGGGCTTGCGATTTACTCTTCTTCAGAGGTCTTGTACCCGCACTACGAGGGCGTGGCGCGCTCGTGGGGGCCGGATGCGCTCGCCGACCAGCGGCTGGGCGGCGCCATCATGTGGCTCGGCGGCGACGCACTATTCCTGATCGCGTTCATGGTGTTGGCATGGGCTTGGCTCGGGTCTGAGGAGCACGAGCAGCGGCGGATGGACCGTCGCCTGGGCCTGCGCTAGATCAGAAGCTGGTCGGCTGCCATGGAGGCGAACAACAGAGCCAGATACGAGATCGAGTACTTGAAAAGCTTCCAGGCCGTCTCGGTCTCCGGCTTGCGAAGCAGCTGCAGCGCCCGCCCGACGAAGATCCCATTGAGTACCAGCGCCGCTCCCAGATAGATCAGGCCCATACGCCCGATCGAGAAGAACACCAGGCTCAGCGCGAATAACAGCAGCGAGTACAGGACGATATGACGCGCGGTCTCGGCCCGGCCGTAGACGACCGGCATCATGGGCACTCCGGCGGCCGCGTAGTCTTCCTCGTAGCGCATCGCAAGCGCCCAGAAATGAGGCGGTGTCCAGTAGAAGATGATGCCGAACAACGCCAGGGCCGGGGGCTCGACCGTGCCTGTTACCGCCGCCCACCCGACTAGCACGGGCACTGCTCCGGCCGCTCCTCCGATGACGATGTTCTGCGGGGTGTTGCGCTTGAGGCCGAGCGTGTACACGAACACATAGAAAAGGAGTGCTCCCAGGGCCAACGCAGCGGACGCCAGGTTGACGGTGAGCCACAGCAACATGAAGCTCGCAACCCCCAGCGCGGCACCGAACACGAGTGCGTTGGCGGGGGCCACCACATGGGCGGGTAGGGGGCGGCGTCGTGTGCGACGCATGATCCCGTCGATGTCCCGGTCCACGTAGCAGTTGATCGCATTTGCTCCGCCGGCGGCGAGCGTCCCTCCTATGAGGGTCAACGCCACCAAGGTCAGTCCGGGCCAGCCGCGTGCGGCCACGATCATTGCAGGGACCGTGGTTACGAGCAGTAGCTCGATTATGCGCGGCTTGGTGAGTGCAACGTAAGCCTTGAGTTTGTCGCCGGTCGAAACCTGGACGACGTAGTCGGAACTTCGCTCGTCATCCGATGCGAGTCGGATGTCGGGGTCGGAGGCGGCGCGGTGAGCGGTCACGTGCTAGCCGGCTCCATTTTGAGAGAGCGGGCGCGGGCCGCCCCAGCGGCGAACTCTGGCCTGGAGATGATCGCAATCCCGGCGACGCTCGCCAGGATCAGCGCGCCGAGAGCGAGATGGAGGGTCACCACCGCGGGGTTGAGCCGGGTCCAGATATTGGCTGCACCGACCAAGACCTCAACAGCGAACGCACCTGCGGCAATATGGGCGAGGCGAGCCTGCAGCGGCAGCTCGCGTTTACGGCGCATGATGCCGACACAGAACGTGAGCAGCATTATTCCCACCACTCCGGCCAGCGCACGATGGAGGAAGTGGACGGCGAAGCGCTCGACTGAAAGGTCCGGCACCAAACGGCCATTCATCAGGGGCCAGTCACCGAACACGTAACCGGCGTCCCGGCCGGTCACGTAGGAGCCCGCGAGCAGCAACAGCAGGACGGCAGCCGCGACCAGTCGACCCCGTCGGGCGATCCCCGCATCGGTAGCGGCGTCGAGGTTCGCCACCGAGACGCTTGAAGCGGCGGTGATGTAGACGAGCAGCACCAGCAGAGCCATTGCGGTCCCCAGGTGGAGGACGACCGATTCCGCTCGTAGCTCGAGCCACACAACAACGGCGCCTAGGACTGCCTGAAAAAGAACCAGCCCGAACGCAATTACCGAAGGTGCAACCAGACCCGGAGCCTCGCGTCGGCGCCGCCACGCGAGCAGGGCCAGTGTGGCCAGCAGCACGACCACGACGACGGCAGCGCCCCGGTGCGACATCTCGATGATGAGCGCCCGATCGACTTCGCCGGGGCAGTCGGGCCAGTTGTCTCCACAGCCCAGGCCCGACTTGGTAGCTCGTACCAGGCCGCCGATGCTCACGAGGGCTAAGGTCGCGGCTAAGGAGAGGGCGGCGATGCGGTGGAAACGGGGCATGGAGCGGTAATGCTACTCGCGGCCCCCACTTATCTCGCTCACCCGCCGCCTAAGAGGCGACGCCAACTAGACTCAGCTCCTATGAAGTTGATCGCTTCGCTGATCTGTGCCCTGATGATGGCGGCCTGCGCTTCCTCCGAGGGCTCAGGTGACGGGGGCGACTCGGGGCCTGGGGCGGACAAGGGGGCCGCTGCCTTCAGCCAGCCTTTCACCGATGTCAAGGCATACCCCGTGTTCGCGTCCTCGGAGATAGTGATCGGCCAGAACCGCTTTCTCGTCGGGCTGCTCGACGACCACGACGCCCCCATAGGCTCGCCGAAGATCGATATGGACATCACCTTCTTCGATCTCGACGAGTCGGCCGCCGAGCCGGTCGGTCACACCGGTATGCGCTTCATCTGGATCGACAAGCCCTACGTCGGGCTCTATGAAGCACAGGTGAGCTTCGATGAAGCGGGCAAGTGGGGGGCCGAGGTCAGTATCCGGGGGGGAGGCATCGACGAAAAGGTCAAGGCTGGTTTCGAGGTTCGCAAGAAGCCCAGCACGCCGGTCCTTGGCCAGCGCCCCCCCGCATCGGACTCGCCGACCGCGAGCTCGGCGGCGGAGATCAAGAAGATCTCCACCGACAATGACCCCACCCCCCGTTTTTACGAGCTCTCGATCGCGCAGGCCTTGAAGTCGGGTAGCCCGTCGGTCGTCGTGTTCGCCACACCGAAGTTCTGCTCTTCACAGACCTGTGGGCCCACGCTGGATGTCGTCGAGGGGGTAGCGGCGAAGTGGCCGGGCGTGAACTTCGTCCACGTCGAGCCCTACCAGCTGCCGGCCGATGCCGGCAATCTCGAGCCGGTGTCCGCCGCCCTGGATTGGGGGCTACCCACCGAGCCGTGGGTGTTCGTGATGGATCCCTCGGGCCGCCTGCAGGCAAAGTACGAGGGCATAGTTTCGGCTCGAGAGCTGAACCAGACCCTCCGAAGTTTCTGAGCGAGACGTAGGCGTTCTTCTGTTTCTGGTGGGGAGATAGATCAGGCCGCGACGGTCCGTTCACCCGGCGGATCGGGCCCCGGATCGTAGCGCCGGCCGGTGGGCTTGAACCACTCCGCCACCGTGCCCTTGAGGCAGACGCTCCAGCCGCCCTCGTGGACCAGCTTGTGATGGAAGGTGCACACCAGCACGAGGTTGTCGTAGTCGGTGGGCCCGCCGAGCTCCCAATGCCAGACGTGGTGCGCCTTGAGGAACATCTTGGTCCCGCAGCCGGGAAAGGTGCAGCCGTGGTCTCTGTGGAGCAGCTGGCGGTGAAGCCAGCGGGGGACGTTTCGGGAGGCCCTGCCGATGCCGAGGGCATTTCCCTGTTCGTCTGTGACCACGAACTGGAGGCGGGCATCACAGCTGAGTCGTTGAGCGATATCGGGGTGCAGGCCGAGGCCCCCCTCGATCTC
>JACDAL010000013.1 GCA_013695465.1 Actinomycetota bacterium
CTGCCGCGCCTGCCCCCGGTTGGTCGAGTGGCGGGAGAGGGTGGCTGAGGAAAAGCGGGCCGCGTACGCGGACGACGACTACTGGGGCCGCCCCCTTCCCGGCTTCGGCGACCCCGACGCCCGCATGCTCGTTGTGGGGCTCGCCCCGGCCGCCCACGGCGGCAATCGCACCGGACGTATATTCACCGGAGATCGCTCCGGGGACTGGCTGTTCGGCTCTCTGTATCGCACCGGCTGGGCCAACCAGCCACACTCGCTTCACATCGGGGACGGGCTGCGGCTTGACGGCGTCTACATCACCGCCGCAGTGCGTTGCGCTCCACCGGCCAATAAGCCGACGACAGAGGAGCGAGACAATTGCCACAACTATCTCGTGCGCGAGCTCGAGCTATTGAGCCGAGTGCAGGTGATCGTGGCGCTCGGGAGCTTCGCTTGGAGCTCCTCCCTGCGCGCGGCCGCCGATGTCGGCGTGTCAATGCCGCGGTCCCGTCCTCGTTTCGGACACATCGCCGAGGCCGATCTCGGTCGTTGCCGTTTGCTCGGTTCCTATCACCCTAGTCAACAGAACACATTCACCGGCAAGCTCACCGAGGCCATGCTCGACGCGGTTTTTCAACGAGCACACGAGCTGACCAATCGGCCGTGAGGGGAACTCCCGCAGGGCTTTCATTGAGATTGTTCCCCCGCGGGCTTGGAGAGCGTTGAGCTCGAACCCTTCTCCAGGTGGGCGTTGCGGGAAGATGTACTTTGGGATGGATGGCCTTCGGGTGGGATGGTCCACCGTGCTATCTGGGCGTCGTTGCCTCCTCCGTTACCCGTAAGACGTGGCCGCCTGCGTCGAGATAGCCCTCCGCTCCCATGGGGATCGTGAGCAGGGGATCGGTGTGCCCGAAGTCGAGGTTCGCCAGAACGGGGATGCCCGTCGATTCCGTGCGGCGGGCAACGACATCCCACAGAATGCCGACATCTTCCGGTCTGTAATACGCGGGCCGGCCCACCAAAAGCCCGGCAATGTCCTCGAAAACACCGATCTGCTCGAGGTCGGTTAGGTAGGCGTCAACGGTTTCGGGGCTCGGCGCCTCCTCTGAGGTCTCCAGAAAAAGGATGCACCCGCAGAGATCGAGCCACTCGGTCGAACCCTTGAGGTGCCAGCAGATGGTCTCGAGACAACCTCCGATCAGCGGCCCCTGTGCTTTCCCCTCGCGAACCGTCACCCAGCCGTCGTTGGGCAGCAAGCGGCGCGCCCGCTCGAGGTCTTTCTGTTCATCGAAGTCCAAGAACTCCTCGGTCCACCGTTCTGCGGCGGAGAAGTCGAGCGGGTCGGTCCCGAACCAGGCGGCCCGCAGCCAGCGGTCGGTGTAGTCGAGCACCCTCGGATACTCCGCCAGCCCGAGCACGAGCGGCGGCCCATAGAAGCTCCGTAGCCCGGCGTGCCGGGCAAAGGCCCACGCCAACACGGTGGTGTCCGAGTAGGCCTGAAAGATCTTCGGATGGGAACCGATGAGTTCGTAGTCGAGATAGGGGAGGACCTGGTTCGAGTGGTTTCCGCCGATCGACGAGAGCACCACCGCGACCGAGTCGTCGACAAAGGCCTCATGGAGATCGTCGGCCCGCGCCTCCGCCGGAGCTGATACCCACGAGTCCGCTCGGGCGGCGTTGGGCATCATTCGCACTTTCAGGCCGAGCGACTCGAGATACGCCGTCCCGCGTTCGGCCCGGTGCGGCCATGCCCCCGGCGCGCCGAACGACGGCGACACGACCGCCACCGTGTCTCCCGGAATCACGCGCGAGTGAGCGGGACCGAAGGCCTGCATGGAACCAAACGATACCGGACTGGATGCTTAAGCCTCCCAGCTTGGAGTGCTGCTCGACCGACTCTGGGTAAAGTAGCGTTTGAGTACAGGTTGGTTGACGCCGGCCCCGAAGGATCGGATGAGGTTCTTGAATGCGAAGGACATGGATAACGAATCCAACGCTGCGCAGAGCGTTTCTCTGCGAGAGGTCTCAGAGGATGACCTGATAACGTTCTTCGAGAATCAGCTTGATCCAGACGCGCTCTGTACGGCGGGGTTTCCGTCTCGGGACAGAGACGCCCACATGGCCCACTGGCACAGGATCCTGGCGGACGACTCGGTCGTTGCGGCGACCATCCTTTTCGATGACCGTGTTGCCGGGGACATCGTGAGCTGGGAAAACGATGGAGAGCGGGAGGTCGGATACTGGATCGGAAAAAGCTTCTGGGGCAAGGGCATTGCCACTGCAGCGCTCGACCAGTTTCTCGATGACTGGAACGCTCCACCGCTACGCGCTCATGTAGCAAAGCAGAACGTGGGCTCGCTTCGAGTCTTGGAGAAGTGTGGATTCACGATAGTGAGCGAGAGCGAGATCGGTGGAGTCGACGAGTTGGTCCTTCTCCTTGCAGGCCAAAACTAAGCCCCTCAAGGTAAGCCTAGAACAGGCCCGGCGCATTGCCGTGCGGGCGCAGCTGCTCGACGGCTCCGCCGGCGAGGTCCTCGACACGGTTCGCAGGCTCGGTTTTCTGCAAATGGATCCGATCGCGGCGGTGGCGAGGCCGCAGCACCTCGTGTTGTGGAGCCGGCTCGGTGTTTTCGACGTTACCGAGCTCGACCGTCTGCTGTGGGTCGAGCGCAAACTGTTCGAGTGGGACGCGTTCATCTGGCCCATGGAATCACTCCCTTTGATACGCGCTCTCATGCGTCGAAATCGGCGCGCCGGAAAGTTTAGCTATCAAAGACGGGGTCATGACTTCCTCACGGAGAACGCCGCCTTCCGCCGCTGTGTGATGCGTGCGTTGGAGCGCGACGGGCCACTCTTGGGGAGGGAGCTCGAAGATCCATTGCAGTCGAATCGTCGCGACCATCGCTGGTGGGGAAGCCGTCGCGTTGGTCTCTTGCTGGACATCCTCCAAGCGCGCGGACACGTCGCAGTTGTGGGCCGACGCGGAGGGCACCGGCTGTGGGACATAGCCGAGCGCTGGTATCCGGAAACAGAGACGGTGCCGCTTGCAGAAGCCGAGCGTGCGCTCGAAGAGCAGAGGTTCCGCGCTCTGGGCGTCCGGCTCGTGCGAGGGGAGTGGCAGGCTCACCCCGAGGTCGGTGATTCCGTCATCCCCGAGCGCGTCACGCTTCTGTCCCCGTTTGATCGCCTGGTGCACGATCGTGCCCGCGCCGAGGCTCTGTTCAACTTCCGCTACCGGCTTGAGATGTATGTGCCCAAAGAGAAGCGCGAGTACGGCTACTACGTTCTCCCCATGCTCGTGGGGGATTGCCTTGTCGGACGCGCCGAGCCGCGCTTCGATCGCAAGACAGGCACACTCGAGCTGCTGGGGGCCTGGGGTGACACGGAACGTCTCGACGAAGCGCTGGCCGACCTTCGGGCGTTCGTGGGGGCGAGCCGGGCCTAGGCTCGAAATCGTGATGGAACTCAATGACGCGCCGAGGAAGATTTCTCTCATCTTGGTCTCATCTCGCGAGTGTCATGCTCTTTTTGGAGACAGATGCGAGCACTGATCGTTGAAGACGAGATGAAGATGGCAGGCCTTTTGAGGCGCGGTCTCGAGGAAGAGGGTCTGGCGGTGGACGTCGCTCCAAGCGGCTCCGAGGCAGTCTGGCTCGCCACCGAGAACCCCTACGACGTGATCGTCCTAGACGTCATGC
>JACDAL010000022.1 GCA_013695465.1 Actinomycetota bacterium
ATCAGGACGGGCATCGCTCCCCTAGAGCTCGGGCATGCCTTCGAATGTCGTCGAGGGCTCGGCGTAGAGGCGACGGGGAATCCGTCCCGCTCGGTGCGCGAGCCGCCCCGCCTCGACCGCCAGGCGCATGGCATCCGCCATGGTTGCAGGGTTCTGGGCGCGGGTAACGGCGCTGGCGAGCAGGACCGCATCGCATCCGATCTCCATCGCAAGGGTCGCGTCGGAGGCGGTGCCGACTCCTGCGTCCAAGACGACCGGGACCGAGGCCTGCTCGACGATGAGTCGCAGATTGTAGGGGTTGAGCAGGCCCATGCCGCTGCCGATCGGCGAGCCCAAAGGCATGATCGCAGCACACCCGATGTGCCCTAAGCGGCGCGCCACGACGGGGTCTTCGTTGGTGTAGGCCAAGACTTTGAAGCCGTCGTCCACGAGTGTCTCAGCCGCATCGACGAGCTCGACCACATCGGGCAGCAAGGTGCGGTCGTCACCGATGACCTCCAACTTTATCCACTCCGTCTCGAACGCGTCGCGCGCCAACCGGGCGGTGGTGATCGCATCATTAGCCGTGAAGCACCCCGCGGTGTTGGGGACCAGGCGGCACCCCGCACGCTCGAGAACATCGACTATGGATCCGCGTGCGTCGGGGCTGACGCGGCGCAGAGCGACCGTCGCCAGCTCGGCACCCGAGGCCACCAATGCCTTCTCGAGCGCCTCCAAGCTCGCCGCTCCCCCGGTCCCGAGCACCAGCCGGCTGGAGAAACTCTCACCCGCCAGAACGAAGGGATCATCCATCCCTAGCACACCTTCCAATGAGTACGTTCGCCGACTTTCCGGTGCGGAGCACCTAGCCTCCCTGGACCGCGCCGAGTATCTCGACCCGATCGCCCTCTTCGACGGCAGTTGCGCCCCATCTGTGGCGATTGACGACCTCGCCGTTGCGAGCGGCCGCGATTCCTCTTCCGTCCGGCGCATGGCCCACGAGCTTGATGAGATCGGCAACCGTGACATCCTCGGGGACGTCGCGCTCGCAGCCGTTGACCACGATGTTCATGCCGCGAACCGCAGCGGAGAAAACGACTCGATGAGGGACGGCGTGGTGCCGGTTACGAGGAGCTCGACGAGCGCGTCGGCGGTCACCGAAGCGAGCAGGATGCCGTTGCGGTAATGGCCGGTGGCGGCGTACAGAGCGGGTACCGAGGTTTCTCCGATCAGGGGGGCATTGTCCACAGAGCCGGGCCGCAGACCGGCAACTACCTCTGTCAGCGCCAGCTCGGTCACTCCGGGCACCAGCTCGTAGGCTGCCCGGAGTAGCTCGAACACGGCCCCGGCCGTGACTCTGGTATCGAAGCCTGCCTCCTCCACAGTCGCCCCTACAATAAGTCTGCCGTCGCTGCGCGGAACGAGATAGATGTCGACTCCCCGCACCGTCATCGTCAGCAACGGGGGCTCGGCGGGACCCGAGAGGTGCAGCAGCTGGCCTTTGACCGGCCGCACCGACGCCGCCACTTCGGCGGGCATGCCCTCGATGGCTGAGGATTCCGAGCCCGCTGCGAGCACCACGGCATCGCCGCGCACGACCTCGCCGCCCGAGGTCATGACCACTCCCGTGGACACCTCTGTGACTCGGTCGCTCTTTACGCAGACTCGAGCTCTCTCGCAGGCAACGGCCAGCGCCCGTGCGAGAGCGCGGTTGTCGACGGAATGATCGCCCTCGACCACCAGGCCGCTGCGCACGGTGGGGGCCAGGGCGGGCTGCAGCTTCCGGCACTCCTGGACACGCAGCTTCCGGGCGGAGAGTCCCAGGCCCAGCTGGTAGGCGTGGAGCTCGTCGAGCCGGGCCTTGTCGTCGAGATCTCGTGCCACGACCAAGGTCCCCGTAGTCCTGTACCCGACGTCTGCTCCCGAGCAGTCTTCGAGCTTTGACACGAAGTCCGGGTAGCGCCCGGCGGCGGCAAGGTTGAGCTCCAAGAGAGCCTCCTCGCCGTAGGACACCTCGCCCACCGGCGCCAACATGCCGGCGGCTGCGTGGGTGGCACCAGCGTTCGCGCGGTCGTCCACCACGGCGACCGACATCCCCCGAGCAGCAGCCGTCCACGCGACGCTCAGTCCGATGATCCCCCCGCCTACCACGACGACGTCGAAGCGGCTCACGTCGGCGGCATCCTCCACGGCCGGCTTTGCGTCCGCTAAGAGGTGGGCCGGGCGAGGCTTACCGGTGCGAGCTTCGCCAGTACAGAGGTCTCCGTGAGCGTCAGCTTCTTGGAGAGCTTCACCGAGGTGCTGTCGGCGTTGCGCTTGAACGAGAGATTGTCTACCAGGTGGCTCATCAGCAGCATTCCGCGGCCACTCTCGGCGTCCAGGGAAGCCACGGATGGGTTCTCCGTCACTTCGGACGGGGGCCTCAGGTTCGTTACCGTGACTTCGGCCGAACGGCCGTCGACCCGCGCAGTGACCTCGTATTGCTCCTCGCCGGCCTGCGCGTGTTTGAGGGCATTCGAGCAAGCCTCGGTGACCGCCAGCTCGAGCTCCTCTACACACTCTGGGGCGACGCCGAGCCGGTCCAGCGATGCACCAAAGAGGTGCCGCACCATCGGCACCGTTAGGTAATCGCGAGGAAGCAAGAGGTCGAATAGGAGTTCCATCACGTTGACAACTACCCAGCGTCAATTCGGGCAAACCCGTCATTACTATCGCGTGCTACTCCCGCTAACAGAACCCGCTTGGAGGACCTCCTGAGCTCGCTACAGAACCCGCTTGAGGACCTCGAGGGCCCGCTCCGTATCCTCGTTCGAGACATCTCGGTGCGTTACAAGCCGCACAGATGTCGCACCGGGAAACGCGAGCGTGAGCACGCCATGCTCCCGCAGCAGATCACGCAACTCGACCGCCGACTTCGAGAACGGCTGAAGGTCGACATAGACCATGTTGGTCTCGACTCCCGCAAGGTCGACACAATCGGGGTGGAGGTCGGCCAGGCCCTCGGCAAGCCGCCGGGCGTTGGCATGGTCCTCCACAAGACGTTCGACACCGGTCTCGAGTGCGACCCGGGCCGCCGCCGCGATGACGCCGGCCTGGCGCATGCCTCCTCCAAGCCTCTTTCGCAGGCGGTGGGCATCCGAGACGATCTCTGCCGTGGAGCACACCATCGATCCGATAGGAGCTCCCAGCCCTTTGGAGAAGCAGAACGACAACGAGTCTGCGCACGCCGCCCACTCCCGAGCCGGGACACCCGTAGCGGCTTGGGCGTTGAAAAGCCGGGCGCCGTCCAGATGCACGGGGACGCCGCGCTCGCGGCAAACCTCGGCCACCGCACGCGCTTCTTCGAGGGGAAAAACGCTGCCCCCGGCGGAGTTGTGAGTGTTCTCGATCGCCACGACCGCAGTGCGAGGCGTGTGCTCGCTACCGGGTCGCACTGCGGCCCTCACTTGGTCGTGTGAGATCACGGCCCCGTGTCCCGGAAGCGTGCGCATCATTAGACCGAGGTGGGCCGCCGCGGCGCCTCCCTCGAAGTGGAGAAAGTGAGCCCTGTCGTGACAGAGGACTTCCGAGCCGGGCGGGGCCAGCGCGCCGAGGCATACCTGATTGCCCATCGAGCCCGAGGGCACGAACAGCGCCGCCTCCTTGCCCAGCAGCGAGGCGGACATCTCCTGCAGCTCGTTGACCGTGGGATCGTCGCCCAGCACGTCGTCGCCGACCTCGGCTTCGGCCATCGCCCGGCGCATCTCGGGCGTGGGCCGGGTGACGGTATCGGAGCGCAAGTCTATAAGGTCATCCATCGGCACAAGTTAGCCGAATTAGCCGAAGAACACTCCCGCCGAGTCGTAGAGATCCTGGGTCAGGGTCTTCAACTCGCCCACCGCCTCGGACAGGGGGACGCGCACGATGTCTGTCCCTCTGAGGGCCACCATGACGCCGTAGTCACCGGCCTCGACTGCGTCGATGGCCGCTATCCCGAAGCGGGTAGCCAGAACCCGGTCGTAGGCGGTCGGGGTCCCGCCGCGCTGAATATGCCCCAGGATTGTGACGCGCGTCTCGAAACCCGTGCGCGCCTCGATCTCGCCCTCGAGCCAAACGCCGATCCCGCCTAGACGGACGTGTCCGAACGCATCCTTGTCCTGGTTTCTGAGCGTCTCTCCGCCCTCTCTAGGCGTTGCGCCCTCGGCCACCACCACGATCGAGAAGGTGCGGCCGCGGTGGTGGCGATGGCGGATGTGCGCGCAGACCTCCTCTATGTCGAAGGGTCGCTCGGGCACCAGGATCTCGTCGGCGCCGCCGGCCAGGCCCGAATAGGTGGCGATCCAGCCGGCGTGCCTACCCATGACCTCGACCACCATGACCCGGTTGTGTGACTCGGCGGTGGTGTGGAGCCGGTCGATGGCGTCTGTGCAGATCTGGACTGCGGTCTGGAAGCCGAAGGTGAAGTCGGTGCCGGAGAGGTCGTTGTCGATGGTCTTGGGAACGCCGACGACGTTCACGCCCTCGGAGGTGAGCTTGTCCGCCACCCCGAGCGTGTCCTCCCCTCCCACCGTGATCAGCGAGTCGATGTTCTCGGAGAGGAGGCTGTGCTTGACCTGCTCGACGCCGCCTTCCACCTTGAACGGGTTCGTGCGCGACGAGCCCAGGATCGTGCCCCCCCGGTGCAGGATCCCCGAGGTGTTGTCGGGGGTCAGGTGCAGCGTGCGCCCCTCGAGCACGCCCTTCCATCCGTCCCGGTAACCCACGATCGCGTGTCCGTAGCGGTTCACTCCCTTGCGCACAACGGCGCGGATCACTGCGTTGAGCCCGGGGCAGTCGCCGCCCCCGGTGAGAATGCCGATCCTTCCCATTTCCTTCGTCTCCCTCCTACCGGTGTGGCAGCAATCTTGGCAGCGTTTGACCGGGCCCGATGTCACTCCGAACGCGTTTGGGCTCGGAGCGGAGATGGTAGGCGGCTCAAACTAGGGAGTTCCGGGGCCGGGCCGGGCCGGGCTGGGCCGAACTTTGTGGCCTAGACCACGTGGGAGGTGGTTGGCGGCTCGAAGTTGGTCGGGGACACGGAGGTTGCCCGGCTCGAGCGGACTGCGGCACCTCAACCCGCCGCCCGGGACCGCCGACAACATCCTAATGAAGTCTGTCGCGCGCGCTCTGATCGCAGCCTCCCTGGCCCTGCTCTCGGGTCTCGCCGCGGTGCCGCAGGCCGGGGCCGAGGACATCGATGAGCTCCGCACGAGGGCGCAGGAGGTAGCCGACCGGCTTAGCTCCCTCGAGCAGCGCCTGATCTCGCTCGAGAGTCGCAGAGAGGGGCTCGAGCAGGACATCCTCGCCTCGGACCAGCGCATCGGGGCACTGGAGCTCTCGATCCACGAATTCGAGGCCGATTACTCGGCCGCCCGAGGCCGCTACGTCGACAGTGCGGTGCGCGCCTACAAGGCCGGCGCCAACCCGCAGCTCGAGCTGCTGCTGTCGGCCCGCAGCATGTCGGAGCTTGCCTCCTTGGCTCAAGCCGCCGATGAGATCGCACGGATAGACTCGGCCGCCCTGAGCGAGGCTCTGACCGCCCGGCGCCGAGCGCTGAGGGCGCAGGCTGCTCTCGACTCCGAAAAACAGGAGCTGCTCGCTGCTCGGGAGAGGGTGGAATCCGTCAGCGCTTCCCTCAGCGCGGCCACAGATGAGCGCAGCACGGTGCTCGACGAGCTCACCACCGAGATCGCCAGGCTCGAACAGGAGGCGCGCGAGCGGGCCCTGGCGGCTCAGCTCGCAGCCGCCGAGGCCGCGTCCTTGGACGAGGCCTTCCTCGCGGTGCTGGAACCCGACCAGTCCGGAGCCGGTCCGGCCCAGAACCTCCCGGACGGATTCGCCGCATCCGGGGTGAGCTTCGAGGGGGCCGCGTCCTGGTACGGGCCCGGCTTCGAGGGAGACGCCACGGCCAACGGGGAGATCTACGACCCGAGGGAGTTCACGGCCGCCAGCAAGGAGCTTCCCTTCGACACGTGGCTGTTCGTGAGCTTCGAGGGCCGCGGGGTCATCGTGCGGATCAACGACCGGGGGCCTTATGTCGGGGAGCGCATCATCGATCTCAGCCAGGCCGCGGCGCAGGCCGTGGGGCTGTCGGGAGTGGGCTGGGTGGAGATCGAGATCCTCATCAAGACTTCCTGAGCACCTCCATCCCTGATCCGCGCAGCCGCGCCCGTCCGGCGTTTATCGTCGGCGAATGCCGTCGGAGACGATCACGCTGTCGGGTCACATCATCGACTCGCACACGCTGCCCGGCGTGCTGGACGAGATCATCGACTTCGGAGCGACCTACGAGACGGTCGAGCTGCGGCTCGGCATGCGGCACGAGGACGAGTCCCTGGCTCGGCTGCGGGTTACCACCGGCACCGAGGACGAGCTTGCTCGCCTGCTCGACCGTCTCCAGCATCTCGGCGCCAACCCCGACACCGTGGAGGACGCGCAGATAGCCGAGGCCGACGTCGCCGGGTCCTTTCCCGAGGGCTTCTACTCCACCACCAACCTCGAGACGGAGGTCAGGATCGACGGGCACTGGGTTTCAGTCACCCATCCCGAGATGGACTGCGGCATCGTCGTCTCGAAAGACGGCGCCCGCACGATCCCAATGGGTGAGGTCTCCGCTGGGATGCGGATAGTGATGGCGGGGCTCGGCATAAGGGTTACGCCTATCGACAAGCCGCGAGGCGAACAGCGACAAGCGTTCGAGTTCATGTCTTCCGACGTCTCCTCCGAAAAACCCAAGGCTCTACTAGTCGAGCAGGTTGCTCGGATGCTGCGAGGCGTCAAGGAGCAGGGCCGTCGCATAATGTGGGTGGCCGGGCCTGCGGTCGTCCACACGGGCTCCGGCCCGGACCTCTGCGCGCTGATCCGGGCCGGATACGTCGATGCGTTCTTTGCAGGAAACGGCGTCGCTGCGCATGACATCGAATCGAATTTGTTCGGCACCTCACTCGGTGTGCATCTGGATCAGGGCATCGCCATGGAGCACGGCCACGAGCACCACATCCGAGCCGTCAACCAGGTCCGCCGCCACGGCTCCTTCAAAGCCGCCATCGATGCGGGCCTGATCAGGGGGGGCATCGTCTACGACCTCGTCTCTTGCGGGGCGGAGTTCGTGTTCGGGGGCAGTGTGCGCGACGACGGCCCCTTGCCCGACGTGGTCACCGACATGCTCGAGGTGCAACGCCGGGTGCGTGACCTGATCTGGGGCCGCGACGGTGACGACCTCGTGGGATTCTGCATCGTGGTCGGGACGATGTTGCATGGGATCGCGACCGGCAACTGCCTCCCCGCTTCGGTACCGCTGGTGTGCGTCGACATCAACCAGGCCACGGTCACCAAGCTGATGGACAGGGGCTCGTTTCAGTCGGTGGGGATCATCACGGACGTGGGCTTTTTCATCAGGGGCCTGGCCGAGCGCTTGGCCGAAGTGGAACCTCCGAGCCGATGACCTTCCTCGGGCGCGTCAAGAGCCGTGAACTCCGTTCAGAGGAGATTCACACACCTCAGGCGTGGCTAAATCTCCTCAGAACCCGAAGAACGCCATCAACTGGGCAACTCGTACGGTTAGACCGGCGCAGGTGGAGCCATCCCGCCCTCTGCTCTAAGTGTTCGGCGGGCTGCTCTTGAGAACCGGGAGTGCTCGCTCCAGTAGTTCGGCCAGGCCCGGCTCGGACACCTCCTCGAGCTCGTAGCCGGCGCGGTAAGCCGGCACCTCGAGATCGATCACCTTGCGCAGATCGATGGGCGTTGCGATGAGCACCACTTCCGCGTCGGACGAGTTGATCGTGGCGGCAAGCTCCTCACGTTGTGCCTCCGAGTAGCCCATCGCAGGAAGCAACTGCTCCATGTGCGGATAGCGCTCGTAGACCTCCTTGATGCTGCCGACCGCCCACTGCCTCGGATCAACGAGTTGTGCGCCGGCGCGCCGGGCCGCGACCACGCCGGCGCCGTAGCCCATCCCTCCGTGCGTCAGGGTGGGCCCGTCCTCGACCACGAGGACTCTTTTTCCTTCGAGCTCGACGCCGTCCTCAATCGTGATGGGAGAGTGCGCCTTGACGATGCCGGCGTTGGGATTGAGCGCGTGGATGGTCCGCTCGAGTTCCTCGACCGAGGCCGGGTCCGCCGAGTCGACCTTGTTGATGACCACGATGTGCGCGCTCCTGAGGTTGGCTTCGCCCGGGTGATAGCGCGTTTCGTGGCCCACTCGCAGCGGGTCCGCGACCGTGATGTGTGCATCCGGAACGTAGAAGGGAAGGTCGTTGTTGCCGCCGTCCCACAGGATCACCTCAGCTTCCTGCTGCGCCCGTTCAAGGATGGCGCCGTAGTCGATTCCCGCGTAGACGACCGAACCGGTCGCGAGATGGGGCTCGTACTCCTCCCTCTCCTCAATCGTGCAGTCGGCGGCAGCAAGATCGTCAAAGCTCTCGAATCGCTGCACTGCCTGGAGGGCCAAATCCCCGTAGGGCATGGGGTGTCTCACGATCGCCATCCGGCGGCCCCACCCCCTGAGAATGCGGGCTACCGCCCGCGTGGTTTGCGACTTGCCCGACCCGGTCCGAACCGCGCACACGGCAACCACCGGGACGCGGGCTCTAAGGGCCGTGCTTCCAGGGCCCAGCAGCGTGAAGTTTGGCCCCCCAGCCAGCACGCGAGAGGCCTGGTGCATAACGGCCTCGTGCGAGACGTCCGAGTAGGAGAAGACCACCTCTTCTACCTTTTGCGATGCGATGAGCGCCTCGAGGTCGTCCTCCGAGTGGATGCGGATGCCGTCGGGATAGAGCGGCCCGGCCAGCTCCGAGGGGTATAGCCTGCCCTCGATACCGGGGATCTGCGCTGCGGTGAACGCCACCACCTCGGCCCCCTCGTCGTCGCGATAGGCGACGTTGAAGTTGTGGAAGTCACGGCCTGCGGCGCCCATGATGAGCACGCGCCTGCGGGAAGCGGAAGATGGGCTCATAGTGCCGGGACTCTAACAAGCACCAAGGAGCGCAAATGGCGACCAGGAAGCTCACCAAGAGGGGGACCCGCCGCCGGGTCCAGTTACTCGAGGTCGCCTACAGGCTGTTCGCCGAACAGGGCTACCACCGCACCACGATCGCAGACGTCTGCGACGCGCTCGGCGTCGGCAAGGGGGTCTTCTACTGGTATTTCGAGTCCAAGGAAGTTCTGTTCGTCGAGCTCTTGCAAGGATCCTTGCGTGCCCTGCGACGCTCCCAGCAGATGGCCATCCGCGGTCTCTCGGATCCTTGCGAGCGCATCGAGCATGGCATCAGAGCGTCGATCGAGTTCTTTCGCGCCGATCCCGGCTTTCTCGCCCTCATCCGGACCGCTGCTCGCTACGAGGAGTTCTCCTCCTACGTTCAGCGCGGCCAGCAGGTCATCGCGGCCGACACCGCAGTGCATATCAAGGAGGGCATGGAGGCCGGCTCGATCCCGCCCGGGGACCCGGCCCTCATGGCTCACGGAATCCTCGGTGCGATCTTTCACTTCGTCGAGGTCTACTTCGGCACCGAGGCCGAGGCATCCTTCCGCCGCCCCCAGCTCGCCGAAGAGGCGGTCGCCTTCTGCATGCACGGGATCCTCGGCGCACACAACGCCGACCAGCTCTAGAATCGAGGCAATGGCGACCGTAGCTGCACAGCGCCTCCAGGCAATGCCGAGAGAGGTCGGCGCGCGCCCGCAACTTTCCTCCCGAGAGCATCTCATTACCGTGCTCCTGGCGGCGTGGATGACGGCGGGCATCTTTATCGATGGCTGGGCCCACATCAACCTCACGCGCCTCGAAACCTTCTTCACGCCTTGGCATGCGGTCTTCTATTCCGGTTTTCTTGCAACTGCGAGCTGGGTCTCGTATGAGGCGCTCCGCTTCCAGCCTCGACCGCGGGCCTTTGACCGCGCTGCCGTTCCGGCCGGCTATCTGGTGGGCCTGCTCGGCATCCTGCTGTTCGGCCTAGGAGGCGTCGCCGACATGTTGTGGCATGTGATCTTTGGCATCGAGGTCGGCATCGACGCCCTCTTGAGCCCTTCCCACATCGTCCTGTTCATGGGAGGCCTGCTGATCGGCTCGAGCCCACTGCGCGCCCTCTGGCATGCCCATGGTCCGCCGAGCTCATACGCTCCGATACTCGGCTCCCTGACCCTGACCACCGCAGGGCTCGCCTTCTTCTTCCTCTACCTGTCCCCTTTCACCGACCTCACTCCCACGACCTCGTTCGTGGAATGGGCGAAGCGTGCCCCCGCCGAGCTTGGCTACGCGGACATCAACCTCAGCCTCGGAGTCGCCGGCTTCCTGCTTTCGACCGTGATCCTCGTTACCCCGCTGCTGCTCGCGCTACTTCGCTTCCGGCTCCCGTTCGGCTCTGCGACTCTGATCTTCACCACGGTGGCGTTCGGGCTCATCGCCATGCATGAGTTCCAGCCCGCCGCGCCGTTGCTCGGCGCCTTCATTGGAGGCCTTCTCTCGGACGTCACGCTGGCGAAGCTGCGGCCGTCGCCCGAGCGGCCCGCAGCCCTGTGCGCGGCCGGAGCCCTGCTCCCGGCCCTGCTGTGGGCCTCCCATTTTGGGGTTCTGGCGGTGGGCTACGGCATCGGCTGGCCGGCCGAGCTGTGGACCGGCGTAATCGTGCTGAGCTCCCTGATTGGCTTGCTCATCGCCTTCTTGCTGGTACTGCCCCGGCCGCGGACGGCCCCCGCCTAGCCGCCGGAGCGGGATCCGTCCCGGTACCTACAGGCCCAGGTTGGGTGATCGGCTACCGCGGCCGGTGGTGTGGATGGCAGGGGCCGGGTCTAGGCCGCGGGAGGGTCCTGGGCCAGCGCGGCCCTCATGCCCCTGACCGCTTGTCTGATCCGCTGCTCGTTCTCGACCAGGGCAAAGCGCACGAAGCCGTCCCCGGTGGGTCCGAAGCCGATACCCGGCGATACCGCCACCTTGCCCTCTCGGAGCAGGAACTTCGAGAACTCGAGTGAGCCGAGGTGGGCGAACCGCTCGGGGATCGGCGCCCATGCGAACATCGTCGCAGGCGGCGTCGGCATGTCCCAGCCGATCCGTGCAAGCCCGTCGCAGAGTGCGTCGCGCCGGCTGCGGTAGATCTCTCGGATCTCCTTGGGGACCGTCTGGCACTCGTTGAGCGCGATTATCCCTGCGATCTGGATGGGCTGAAAGACGCCGTAGTCGAGATAGGACTTGAGCTTGGTCAGCGCCTGCACTATCGCCGGGTTGCCCACGCAGAAAGCGAGGCGCCAGCCCGCCATCGAGTAGGACTTCGACATCGAGAAGAACTCGACCCCTACCTCCTTGGCGCCGGGCACCTGCAGCAGCGAGGGGGCATGCTCGGCATCGAAGACGAGATCGGCGTAGGCGAGGTCGTGGACAATCACCATGTTGCGGCGGCGTGCGAAATCGACCAGCTGTTCGAAGAAGGCGAGGTCGACCACGGCGGTGGTGGGGTTGTGGGGGAAGGAGCACAAGACCACTCGCGGCTTGGGCTCCGAGCGCTCGTAGGCAGCCACCAGGTCTGCGAAGAAATCCGATTCCAGCGCCAGAGGGACCGCGGTGATGTGGGCTCCCGAGAGGATCATCGCATAGGTGTGAATGGGGTACGTCGGCTCGGGCACAAGGACCGAGTCGCCCGGTTCGCACAAAGCCCAGGCCAGGTGCGAGAGGCCTTCCTTGGCGCCTATCGTGGCCACTGTCTCGGTTTCGGGGTCGAGCTCGACGCCCCATGAGCGCTCGTAGAGGTCCGCGATGGCCGCTCTCAGCTTGGGGATGCCCTTGGAGGCCGAGTAGCGGTGGTTGCGGGGGTTGTCCACCGCCTCCTTGAGCTTCTCCACCACCGGCTCGGGCGTGGGGATGTCTGGGTTTCCCATGCCGAGGTCGATGATGTCCTCGCCCGCCCGCCGGGCGGCCATCTTGAGGTCGTTGACGATAGAGAAGACGTAGGGCGGGAACCTGGAAATGCGCCGGAACTGCATGTTCGGCAACCTAGCAGCCGCTCGGCGGGGGCTCGGGCCGCCCCGCACCGGCCGCGCCGGCTCGGCAGCGGACCGCCGCCGCGCCCCTCGGCGTACGGAATCGATACCCGGAAGCGACTGCTCGCGTTGAATCCGGCCGGGAAGGCTGGAGGGACGGTGACTACTGGTTGGGGTCGTCGAGGTCGGGACTTGCCCGGTCGAGCCGCTCCACCTTCCCGAACCTGATCCCATCGCCGTCCGGTTCCGCCTCCACTGAGATGACACCGCCGTTCGATAGCCCCCTCAGCCGGTGTGAGCCCGCCACCCCGTAGCCCTTCGCCGCGGCCACCAGCCACCTGATCGTGCCCCCGTGGCCGACGATCGCGACCGTTCCCGAGGGATGCGCTTCGAGCACCCGTCGCAGCCCGGTCAGTGCCCGCTCGGTTACCTCCTCGGGAGACTCGCCCCCCGGGCGCCTGTTGCCGTGGCGGGCGGGGCCCCACAACTCAGGCCAGCGGCGGCGGATCTCGTCGATATGAACACCTTCCCAGTCGCCCTGATCGATCTCTCTAAACGCGGGGTCGGTTACGACCTCCACGCCGTGCTCGGCGGCGATTGGCCGGGCCGTGTCGAGGGCGCGCTGGAGATCACTGGCGTAGACGGCGTCGATGTCATGGGTGGAGAGTGCGGCAGCCGCCTCCCGAGCCTGCCGCCGACCCTTGCGATTGAGAGGGATATCGGCCTGGCCTTGAGCGAGGCGGGCCTTGTTCCAATCGGTGGCACCGTGACGCACCAGCAACAAACGTGTGATCGGGACTCCTCAGCGCTCGCCGGCCAGCGCCTGGGCGAGACGCGCGGCCGAGCTGCCGAGGTTGTGCTCTGCCGCGAGGACCTCCAGCCGGTCGAGCTCCGGGGGGTGCGGCTCGGTAACTGTGAGAGGAGCATCCCTGACGAGCTCGACGACGCCCCGGGCTGCGAGGAGGTAGTCGAGCGCCTCATCGAACGCCGCCTTCAGTTTGGGGGGCAGCTCCTCGAGGTTTCCGATGATCCCGGCCACCGAGCCGTGCTCGGACAATAGCTTCGCCGCCCGCACCGGCCCGATTCCCGGCACGCCGGGAAGGCCGTCGGAGGGATCGCCTCTCAGCGTGGCGAAGTCCGCGTACAGCCGCGGGGGAACGCCATACTTCGCCTCTACTGCGGCCTCGTCAAAGACGGTCACGTCGGTCACCCCTCGGCGAGGAAACAGCAGCCGGACGTCCGGATCGCGCACGAGCGGGAGGAGGTCGCGATCTCCGGTCACAACGGTCGCCATCTCACCGGCCTCTTTGTCCTCGATGAGGGTGGCGATGGCGTCGTCTGCCTCGAGCTCGGGCGCTTCGATGCAGCAGATCCCGGCGGCATCGAGGACCTCAGCGAGCAGGTCGAACTGGGGCGGCAGCTCGGGGGGGTCCTCGGCCCGTTCCGCCTTGTAGCCGGCATAGGCCTCGACCCTGAAGGCCGGGCGCCACTCGGCGTCGAACACGGCCACGATGTCATCGGGGCGATGGTCGACGACTATTCGGGTCACCATTTCCATGAACCCGCGCACCGCGTTCACCGGGTGCCCCTTGGGATCGGTGATCGTGGTCGGCCATGAGAAGAAGGCCCGGTAGACGAGGCTAGGAGCATCGAGATAGAAGCGGGTGCGCATGACCGAACCCTAAGACGGACCCCGGTTCCTCAGCTCCTCGAGGTGCCACTTGTCTCAGAATCGCGATAGGTGAGGCCGGCGGGGTTTTTGTGGGACTCAGAGTGCCCTACTAAAGGGCACCGAGAGGCGCTCAAAACGTGAAGCGGAGGCCCAGAAGAGGTTCTGCTTGATCACCCTCAGTGTTCGCCGGGACAGAGTGATGGCCGTCACCGCTCAGGAAGTGGTGGCCGGCGTTGGCCGGTTCACTGAAGCAGTGGTCGCACGGCCTCCGCCAGCAGCGCGTACGCCGCCGGGTCGCGCGCGTCGGGGAACGTGATCACGAGGTGGGTCGCACCGGCCCGGTGGCGCTCGGCCAGCGCCTGTGCTACGGCGGCGGGATCCCCCCAGATGTATGAGCTCGGGTCTCTGGAGCCCAGCTTGCGACGGGCCTCTGCCTCGTCCGACCCCAGGATCACGAGGCCCGCCCAGGTGATCTCCACCCCTCGCCCTTCGGCTGCGATGTTTACTCGCCCGGCGTCATGGACGAGGTCCGAGGCGCTGCCGCCCCAGCCGTTCCAGCCTTCGGCAAGGCGGCCGGCGGCTGCGATGGTTCCTTCGGAGCGGCCCGCCAGCCACAGCCGCGGGGGCACCGGGGGCCGCGGCAGCATGGCGAGGCCTTCGATTGCGACGAAATTGTCCTTGATGTTCACCGGCGGCTTGTGCCACGCCGCGTGGAGCACCTCGGCGCAGCTCACCAGCTGGGCGACACGCTTTTTGCCGGCGTAATAGGGCAACCCGAAGGCCGCGTTCTCGTCTCTGCTCTGCTCGTCGCCGGAACCGAGCCCGACGGTAAGGCGTCCGGGAGCGATCCCGGCCACTGTGGCCGCCATCGTGGCCAGCACCGCCGGCTGCCTGATCGTCGAGCGAGTAACCAGGGTGCCCAGTTCGATGCGGCTGGTTGCGGCGGCGAGATAAGCGAGGGTGGTCCACGCTTCCAGGGCCGGACGCTCCTTGCCACCAGTCAGAGGCCAGAGATGGTCGAAGACCCACGCCGAGTCGAGCCCCAGCGCCTCGGCCCTCAGGGCGGCGTCCACGACCTGGGCGGGGTCTGCGGTGAACTGGGGAAGCGTCACACCAAGCTTGAGCTCGCTCATGCGCTGAGCATGAGGTATCGCACCAGGAACTCCGACACGCCGGCGGTAAGGATGGCGACGTAGTAGAGACCGGTGGCGGACTGAATCGAGCGGATCTCGACACACCTTCTGGCCATCCACACGACCGCCCCGGTAAGGGCCACCAGGCTCAACCAGATCACCAAGAAGGCCGTCGACAACGACCCCGACCCGGGAAACGAGAAGGCCGCGCCCTCGGTGGAGGCCCCCGCCAACAGGCCGCTTCCCGCCAGTCCCGCGGCTGCGGTCGCTGCGACCGCCACCAGCGACAGCGTGGTGAGCCGAGCCAGCGCCCAGGTCTTGAGGCCCGGCTGGTTCAGGTACCAGTGGCCCAGCAGCATGCCGTTTGTCACCGCGCCCAGCAGGAGGGCGCCTGAGAGGAGGCCTGGGAGTGCGAGCAGCCATGGCCACGAAGGGATCAGAGTTGCAAGAAACGCCAGGGCCGCGACTCCGAGCGCCCCGCCTGCGTACCCGACCACGACGCCGGCCGGCTCGGCCCGCACATACTGGGACACTAGGTAGACCGCAGCTACCACACCGAACCCCACGATCAGCAGGCCGCCTTCGCCGGAGGCTTGCAGCGCCGGCCCCGCCAGCACCGCCAACAGCACGCCGGTCCACGCCACGACGCGAAAGTGGCCGCGCCGCACGATCGACCACGACTGAGTCCATGAGGCGGCGGCCAGTAGACCCGCGCTCCACTCCAGCAGGACCAGGGCCACCACCGACTCGGCGCCCCTCAAGAGGGCGCCATGATTGGTGCACCTTTGCGTAAGTCCCGACGGCTCCGCCGAGGTCGGAATTGGGATTCTTTACGGCTCCGCCGAGGTCGGAATTGGGATTCTTTTCGCACCAGGACGTCCCTGCATCGACGATGGCTGCGTTGAACGGCTCCGCCGAGGTCGGAATTGGGATTCAATCTGTCGCTCACGTACCCTCCGGGTACGCGCGGCTCCTCTCGCCTTTGCCCACGGCTCCGCCGAGGTCGGAATTGGGATTCAATCGCCGCGCATTGCCGCCCTGGATGCTGACGCTACTTCCGCGCAGGAGCACTAGCCGGGAAGCAGCCGCTTGAGCCAGCGCGGCACGAGAGAGCCGGCGATCTCGGCGATGTTGCGGATCAGCTCGAGCACATCCTCGTCGCCGTCCCAGTGCTCTCTGAGAATCTCGACCGGGACCTGGTTGATCATGTAGTCGAGGGCGAACGCAGCGATCACAAGATCGTCGAGCTGGCCCACTCCCGGGACCATGTCGGGTATGACATCGATGGGCGAGACAAGATAGCCGGCCACCAGGACCAGCACGGCCTTGCTGCGAGGAGGGACACGCGGATCCCTCATCAGGCGCACCATCAGCTTGACCAGCCGCGGCGCGATAAGTGCGTATTCCTTGAGCGTCGTCTGCCTCAGGACCCGGTCCCGTCGCTCCATCATGTCTCTCCTGCCCCCTTCTCCGTTGCTCGAATTGGTCATCACTCCTCCACCCTCCCCGGCGCCTCGGCGAGGGCGAGCGCTGCAGCTCCGATGATGCCTGCGTCTCCCCCCAGGGCGGCGATCACGATGCGCAGCGGTCTTCTCCTCTGCGCCTGAGTCATGCGGGCGATCTCGTCGCGCGCCGGGCCCAAGAAAGGTTCCCCCGCCCGCACCACTCCCCCGCCCAGCACGATCACCTCCGGATCGAAGATATTGGCCATATTGGACAGCCCGATCGCCAGCGCTCGGCCGGCCCGCCTGAGCACCGTGCAGGCGGTGTCGTCGTATTCATGAGCGGCACGGGATACATCGGCCGCCGTCACCTCTTCGACCGAGGCGGCATAGCTGAGGATCGAGCTTGCCGGGTCCTCGGCCAGCGCCTCTCTCGCCATACGAGCGATCGCCTGGCCCGACGCATACTGTTCCAGACAGCCCCGGAGCCCGCATTTGCAGGGGGGGCCGTGGGCCTCGATCACGGTGTGCCCCATCTCTGCCCCCGCGCCGGTTAGCCCGCGCACGAGCCGCCCCGCTTCAATGAATCCGGAGCCGATGCCGGTCCCCATCCCGAGGTAGGCGACGTGGTCCGATCCCCGAGCCGAGCCGTGGGCGCGCTCACCCCAGCAGGCTGCGTTGGCGTCGTTGTCGACCAGGGTCGGAAGACCCGTGTGTGTTCGTACCGCCTGCGCGATGTGCGGGTCGTCGTAGGTGAGGTTCGGCGCGAACGTCACGGTCCCGCTGGCGGCGTCGATGAAGCCGGCCGCGCCGATGCCGACGGCGCCGACCTCTATTCCGAGCTCGACCGCCTTGACCAATAGATCCTCGGCCACCGCGATCGCTCCCTTGGTACCCCCCGAAAACAGTGTGGGCCGTTCGACGCGGGCGGCAATCTCACCCGAGTCGTGAACCAGGGCAGCCTTAGTGCCAGTCCCACCCACGTCGATACCGATGGCCGTGCGTCTCGCTCCCACCCAAACAGGATAGGGCCCGGGTCGGCGACTTCTCCTCTATCGAAGCCGCTGGCGCTGGTGACGTGGAAAAAGCCGGCGGTGGCGGCCCCCTCAGTCGTCGCCGGAGCGGTGTGCGAAAGCTCGACGCGTTCTCCTGAAGTAGCCCACGTTCAGGCACATCGTCCGCCCGATGTGCATGGAGGACAGAAGTGGCTGGTGCACGTGGCCGAAGTAGTGGCGGCGCGGCTGCACCTCCTCGATGTAGGCCAGCAGCGCTTCGCTGCCTCGTTCGACTCTCTTGGCACGGGTGTCGTAACACAGCTCCGGCACGGCCGGAGGTATGTGCGAGCACAGCACGTCGGCCTCCCCCAGGGACTCCACCTTGGCTCTCATCTCCTCGACCGAGATTTCGCCGGCCACGTGCAGCGGAGTCGGTAGCGCTCCCCCCACGAAGCCAAAGCGCTCGCCGTCGAGTTCGAAGACGCGACCGTCCGCCCACGTCACGGCCGGGGTGGCCTCACAAAGCCAGTGAGCGATCTTCGGGTTGTCGACATTGCCGAGGAGGAGATATGTGGGCTCGGGCAGAGCCTCGAATAGCCGGTCATAGGCCGTCTGCACGCGCGATCCGATCTCGGCTCGCACCTCCTGCTCCCTGCCCTCGGAGCGAGCCTCCATGACTCGCCGGGCCTCGAGGACGTCTCCGGCCGTGCGCAGGCGGACGACCTCGGAAACGGTCTCTACCGAAAAGACCTCGGTGAGGATCCCACTCATCGAGGTGTAGTCGATGAAATTGATGAGGTCTCCCAAGAGAAGCAGGATTGCGCCCTCGGGCACCGCCTTCACGAGCGCGTCGTCTGCTCCGTGAAGATCGGACACGACATAGATCGCCACCCTGGGGATGGTACCGGTCTCCCCCAGGGAATGATTGACGCGGGCGGCTCAGCCACTGAGGATCAATCCGTGCGCGTCTACGTCCATGGTGGAGTCTCGGGGAGGACCCGGGAAGCGCGTGATCTGACCTATGCGGTCGCCGCAGCGCAAGTGTCCTCGAGTGCTCTGGGGGCCGTGGAGGCCGCGATCATGAAGCTGGAGGACGATCCCGAGCTGAACGCAGGCTACGGCGCGGTCCTCAATGTGGCCGGCGGGCTCGAGCTCGATGCCGGGATCGCGGATGGATCCACCGGTGCGGTCGGAGCGGTCGCCGGGATCGCGGTGCGCAATCCCATCCGCTTGGCGCGCGCCGTCCTCGAGCACACTCCCCACGTCCTGGTGACGGGGCAGGGCGCAGCTCGTCTGGCGGAGGAGCTCGGGCTGGCACCACTCGAGGACACCACCCCCTCGCAACGGGCGCGGTGGCAGGAGAGTTTGTCGGGGAAAGCGTCCGCAGGCGACGGCTTTGGAGCACCCGAGCAGGTGGACACGGTTGGGGCGGTTGCGCTCGACGAGCGCGGCCGCCTGTGCGCCGGGAGCTCAACTGGAGGTGTGGCGGGTCAGATGGCCGGAAGGGTCGGGGACTCTCCCCTGTTCGGCGCGGGCTTCTACGCGTCCAGGGCGGTCGCGGTCATCGGGACCGGCGTGGGGGAGCTGTTCATTGAAACGCTCGCAAGCCTGCGGGCGGGACACTTGATCGAGTGCGGGGTCGCCCCTCAGCAAGCCTGCGAATCCACCCTTGCGATGCTCGGGGAACGACGTGCCGATGCCGCCGCAGGCCTTCTGGCACTGGACGACGAGGGCCGAGTCGGCGCCGCCTACAGGGGCGACTCGTGGTCCCTCGCCGGACCGGAGGGAATCATGGACGCGGTTCGATTGGAGTTGGTCAGCCGGCGGTGACCGCGACGATGAACACCATGGAGATCTGCAGCCCGAGGAGCCCCAAGACCAGATAGAGAAAGTGATTGCTCTTGATCACGGCGAGGGTCGGGGAGCCCGACGCTTCGCGGAAGGCATCATGGGCGGCGATCACCCAGAGGGCGAAGGCGATGAATCCGAAGACGATCGCCAACAGCATCCCTCGCCCGCCCTGGACGCCGGCGAAGAGGCAGACGAGGACCGCCCAGAGGCTGATGACAGCGCGCGCCACCGCCTGGCCCCACTGGCCCATGTAGGCGTGGCCGGCGCCGGGAAGGAACAGCGATATCAGCGCAACCGTCCCAGGGTCCCGCGCCACCTGCAGCTTCTCCTCCTTGAGGATCTCTCCAAAGCTGGCACCGCAGACGGAACACCTCTGCTCGACAAGGGAGTTGCGTGCCTCACACCATTTGCAGGCCCAGGTGATTCCCTCGGCTCGGACACTGAACGACCCGGCGTCGGCTTCGGTCACTTCGGGGCCGGCGTTGACCGGTCTCGACTCGGGCGATGCCGGGTCGAGCGGTGCTACGGCGGCAGGTTGGGCTGGGTCGGCCTCACCCTCGAGCCCAGGTGGGGCCGGGGCCCGTTGGCGACCGGCGGGTACCCGTGTTGTGGCGCCCCCCGACCTCTTGGCCAGCATCAGCATCGCTTCCTCGAGCGAGGTGGGCGCTGCGTTGCGCACGGGCTCGGCCGCGTCGGTGCTATGAGAGGCCTCGAGGGCCTGAGGCGCGACCTGCGATCCCGGCCCGGCGGCGGGAGGGGGGGTAGCGGGAGCGGCGAAGCACTGCCCGCACCATTGCGCGCCCACCCGATTGGTGGCGCCGCACCCCTGGCATTTCCACGTCTCTGTTCTTGCTGGAGCGCCGTGCGGCGCCGAAGAGGGTCGCATGCCCTGACTCCCGATATCGCCCGTAGATTCAGGCGCGCGCGCCGCGCACCCGTGTTCGTTATCGGCAGCCACGCCGGTTTCCTCAAGCGGATGCCCCAGGGGCGCGGTCCGATCAGTCGTAGGAGTGCTCGGAGTCGGGGAAGGTACCCTCCACGACTTCCCGTGCGAACTCCTTGGCTGCTCTCGTGACCTCGTCTCCCAGGGACGCGTAGCGCTTGACGAAGCGCGGCGTTCTCCCCATCGTGAGGCCGAGGAAGTCGTGCAACACCAGCACCTGAGCGTCTGTGTGAGGGCCTGCCCCGATGCCGATCGTGGGAATCGAAAGGCTCTGCGTGACCTCGCGCCCCAGTGCCTGAGGGACGGCCTCCAGCACGAGGGCGAATGCGCCCGCGGCCTCGAGATGCTTGGCGTCCTGGAGTATCCGTTGAGCGGCCTCACCCCGTCCCTGGACGCGATAGCCCCCCAGCTGATTGACGGACTGCGGCGTCAGGCCAAGATGTCCCATGACCGGGATACCGGACTCCACCAGGCGGCTCACGACCTCCGCCACACGCCCGCCGCCCTCGAGCTTCACCGCATTGACGCCGGCCTCCTTCAGATGACGTCCGGCATTGTGGAGCGCTTCGCTGGTCGACGCCTGGTAGCTCATGAAAGGCATGTCGCCGACGACGAAGGCGTTCTCCACCGCCCTGGTCACCGCCGAGGCATGGTGAATCATGTCGTCCATGGTCACGGGGATAGTCGAGCTGTGTCCCAGCACCATCTCGCCCAGCGTGTCCCCGACAAGGAGCACCGGGACACCCGCCTGATCGAGTAGCCGGGCCATCGAGGCGTCGTAGGCGGTGAGCATGATGAAGCGCTCGCCCCGCTGCTTGAACGCGTGGATGTCACGCACGGTGATCGGCACTGTCGCCTCCTCGGAAAGGTAGCCGCAGAGATCTCAGCATAGTGCGCTCCCGCAGGTACGCCGACGAGCCTGCTTCACCCGGCTAAGTGCCGCGGTCCAGCGCGGCGCGAATCCGCTCGGCCGTCGGAGGATGGCTGTAGAGCAGGGCAACGGCCGCTCGGGGTGGTGCGAGGTCGGCCAGGTTCGACAACGCCAGGCGCCGGAAGGACGAGACGGCGGCTTCCGGATCCTTGGTCAAAGACAGCGCGATCTGATCGGCTCGGCGCTCGAAGCTGCGCGATACGGCGCTCTGGAGCGGCAGGGTGAGGAGTCCCACGACCGTTGCGTACAGGACCAGCAGAGGCAGGGCGCGCAGGTCCGAGGGCCCCGATGAGCCCGCCCACGACCACCACTCCTCCCGGCCCGACAGCAGGGCGAGCAGGCCGAAGCCTCCGAACAGCCCTACGGAGGAGAGCGCGATGTTCTTCAGGACATGGCTCTCGGCCTCGTGTCCGAGCTCGTGAGCGACCACGAACAACGTCTCCCGTTCGGTGCCGGAGCGCAGGAGCGTGTCGTACAGGACCATGCGCTTGGTCTGGGAAAAGCCCGCCACGTATGCGTTCTCCGCAGTGCTGCGGCGGCTTGCGTCCGCAACCAAGACGTCTCCGAGCGAGACGTCGGCGGCGACCGCCAGGGCTTTGATCCGTCCGGCCAGGTCCCGGTCCTCGAGCGGAGTGAAGCGGTTGAATAGCGGCGCCACCACCACCGGCCACACGAACGCCAGCAGCACGCTCAGAAGCGTGAACGCGCCCCATCCCCACAGCCACCAGGTGCCCGGCTGCCAGCGGACTACCGCGAAAAAGACCGCCGCCCCCACCGCCCCCGTGATCATCCCGATCACCAGCGAGCGGAGCTGATCCGTGGCCCAGGCCCCAGAGCTCTGGGTCGACAGGCCCCAGGCCTGCTCCATTGAATAGCCACGCACGAACGACAGTGGCAGGCCGGCGAGCGTGATCGCTGCGACCACGGCCGCACCGGCCAGGGCAGAGGCCACGAGAAAACCCCCAGGGACGCCGTCGAGCAGACCGACGACCCGCGCGAAGGGCCCCCGTGCCAGCATCACGAGTACCGCAACCTGCAGAGAGATGGAGAGCCCGAGAAAGAGGTAGGCAGGCCCCCTGTAGGCGCCGTGCCTGGCGACCTGTTGGGGGGTGAACCGGGCCCCCAGAGCCGGGTCGCGGGACTCGGACGGCGGCTCGGCCAGGCGCACCTCGGCAGGCGTGCGCGAGACGAGGGCGAGGAGCCCGGTCGCGGCCCCTGCAAGCAGCAGGATCACGACTACCGCTTTGCCCACGCTCACTCTCTCAGCCTACGCGGCGGGATTCCCCGTCGGAGCGCGGCTTGAAGCGCAAGACAGGGAGCAGACCTACCCCCGAGAGCACCTCCAGGGGCGAGTCGAGCTCTTCGTCGAGCTCTACCTCGGTCCCGGGGGGGTGCAGCACCGCGGTCACTAGGCAGTCTTCGCAGTGCTCGGTGCGGAACATCACGCAGTCGCTGCAATCGATCCTCACGGCGGCCTCCTCCGGGCGTTGGTGAACCTATGGCAATGAACCTAGGACAGGCCTGTGACACTCGGTCCTCTGGGGACTTTTCGGGCATCAGCCCCGCCCACCGGGCCGTCGTAATCCCCGGGTGGGCGTCGAAGCCTGCCGCAAGACGGTGGCAAGAGCGGAACGAGGACATCTGCCGACAAAAAACTGTGGGCAGGAGCGGACCGAGGACATTCACCACCGTCGGCGTGGGCGGGCGGGTTCAGCGGAGGGCGGCCAGCAGCTGCTCGGAGGTGGCGATCGTCGCCCCGAGCTTCCGGCAGAGCTCCTGAAGCTCCTTGTCGCTGGTGGCTACCACCACGGGTTCGGGGGGCCACGAGGCAAGCCAGGCCACGAGGTGATCATCGCCCGATTCCGGGGGCCGCGAATACTCGACCTTCACCGGGCCGCGGCGTCTTCGTGAGATGCCGGGGGCGACTTCGGCCCCGTCGAAGACCACGGTTGCGAGCACCCCGTGCCGGCGAATGAGCCGGGCGACCTCATCGACGGTGCGGGCGCGCTGGTCCTCCGTGGACAGTGCCTTGAACGCGCCCTCCTGCTTCGCCACGTTGTATCCGTCTACCAGCAGATGCACGCCCGGCTCGCTGAGCCACTGGGCGAGAGTGGCCGGGTCGTCCTCCAGCAGCCCGGGTGGAGCCGACATTGGCCGTCGGGGGCGCGGGCGGGCGGCGCTGCGCTTCCTTCCGGCTTCGATGCCGTCCCCAACCCCAGCGTTCTTTGGATCCCCGGCGTCACGGCCAGCGGCCTGCGCCTGCTCCCAAGCCTCCGCCCGCCGAGCATCCTCCTTTACCTGCCGGCGGAGAACCTTGGTCTCGGCCCGCGCCCGATCCCGCTCGTCCGCAGCCTTGTCCGCAACGCGCTGCAGCCTCCGCAGCTCCCTCTCCTGCGCCTGCTTGGCGCCGGCGGCGGCCGCGACCTCCCGGCGAGCCGCGCTCTCCGCTGCCTCCGCCCTCCCCCGCAGCTCTTCTAGCTGCCGAGTTAGTGCCGCGGTGCTGGAGCCATGCTCTCGAGCCGTGGCTCGCAACTCCGCCCGCAGCTTGCGGACCTCTGCCTTGTGGTCGCGTTCGGGCGCAGCGGATCCAGCTGCCTCGAAAGCCGACTCGGTGGGTGGGGTCTCGGGACTGGGAGCGGCCGCGCCTTGGATCTGCTCCTCCCATCCCTCGGCCCGCTCGGCAACCACGCTCAGCACACGCAGCTCCGCCTCCGAGAGGCGGGGCCTGCTCTCGTCCAACCACTCGAGGATGGCTTTGCGCAGGTCATCATCTTGGTCGAGAGCTTCCAGCAACCTGTCTCTGTGCTGCCGCAGAGCCGACTGACGAAACTTGCGGAAGCGCCGGATCGAATGCGGGAGCTCCGACACCGGCGCCGCCCGCAGATAGGCGCCGAGGGCCCGCAACAGGTCTCTCTCGACGCCTTCCGGGAACCTCACTTCGGAGGTGTTGTCAGGCGCCTGAGCGTCAGGACGACGGTGTCGTCGGTGACCTCGCCGAACGACTGCGCATCTTCGTAGACGCTCCGCACCAGCTCCTCGGAGGATGCTTTCGCCGCATGGCGTCCGATCGAAGCGGCGACCCTCTGGGCTCCGAACAGCTCGTTGCCCTGTCGCGCCTCCAACAGTCCGTCCGTGAACACCACGAGTCCGTCTCCAGGCCCCAGCGGGGTCTTCTCGGTTGCGTAGGTCTGCTCCTCGAACGCTCCCAGCAGGTGCCCGGCAACCGTTATCGACTCGACCGTGGCTGTGGCGGCGCGGAAGACGAACGGCGGGGGATGGCCGCCGAGGGCGAACTCGAGGACGTGGTCGTGTGTGTTGAGGACTCCGTAGAAGGCGGTGGCGAAGCGATCGTTGCCGATCCGGCCGACAAGGGCGTTGTTGAGGTGGTAGAGGACCGAGTCGGGCCTGGGGTTGCGGAGCGCGTAGGCGCGCAGCATGTACTTCGCCATCGCCGTCTGTGCCGCCGCCTCCAATCCCTTGCCCGAGATGTCGCCCACCACCACAGCCACCGAGTGATCAAGCTCGAAGACGTCGTAGAAATCCCCACCGACCTCGGCGTCGGCTTCGGACGCTTGATATATCCAGGCGAGCTCGTAGCCCTCTACCTGCGGCAAATCGCGCGTGACCAGTGCCCTCTGGAGGATCTTCGCCATCGCCCGCTGGCGCTCGAACCGCTGTGAGTTCTCGATGGCGATCCCGGCCTGGGCGGCCGCCACCCGCAGGGCCTCGGCGCGCAGGGGGCCGAGCGTTAGGGGCCACTCGAAGGAGAGCACGAGAGCACCGAGGATGGAGCCGTCGGAAGACAGGAGGCCGACGGCGAACGCCGCGCCCGAATTCGAAGCGGCGGACCCCGGAAGGGCGGTCACCTGACGCCGTTGCAGCTGCGCCCAGGGGAGACCGTCGTCGGAGCCTTCGACAATCGTCGCCGGGGAATCGACCAGCACCACCTCTACATGGTCGGCATCGACCAGGTCGCGCGCGGCCCCGCAGATCTCGTCGGTTAGCGGGCTCAGGCGTTGCCGGGTGGAGATCCTGAGCCCGAAAGCCCGGATCTTCGTCAGCATCGTGAAGCGGCGGGCATTGACCAAGGCCATCCCCAGGAGGCGAGCGATCCCTTCAGCCATGCGCTCCTGGCGGCGGCCGAAATCGTGGGGGCGGCTGAACTCGAGCCCCATTCCCCCAATGGCCTCCTCGCCCCGCAACAGCGGGATCCCGATATAGGCGCCGAGAGACCGCCGCCGTGCCTGTTCGGGGTCCAGCAAGGAGGTCGTGGATATGTCCGAGAGAACCATTACCTCCTGGTGATCGAGCACGTGGGTCATGAGCGGCAGCCCTCCACGAACCCCGGCCCGCTCCTTTAGGTGCGCCAGCAAGTCGGCATCAAAGCCCAGCGAGCTCACGATCTGGAGCCCCCCGCTTCTCTCCCTCCTCGACACGACGTAGGTGCGCTCGGCCCCGAACATGTCGGAGCACGCCTCCACCGCCCGGCGAATCGTGTCCTCGAAGCCGCGCATCTCAGAGAGCCTGGAGGCGAGCGTGAGCAGGGCGCTCGCCGCCGACGCCTCGGCACGCGCCGAAGACAGCATCGCCTCGAGCTCCTCTCTCGTCGCCGGGTGCCCTGTCTCCATGGAAGCCGATCCTATGGCGGACCCCCGCGTCATCGGGGTCGTGAAGTTGGGGGCCGGGTGGAACTAGCCAAGTGCGGGCCGGGTCGAGGGTGGCTAAAGCGGACCGTGGACCTCAGGACACGCCTTCTTGTGGGTAGACGCGGACCGTGGACATTAGCCACCGCGTGGGTGGTCGCAGGGCCGCGGAACTTCGTCGGACAGGACCGGCTACTCGCCGGTGGTGCCGTCGATCAGCTCACGCACGATGTCGGCATGGCCGTTGTGGCGGGCTGTCTCCTGTATCAGGTGTAACAGTACCCATCGCAGGTTGGGGCGTGCCTCGCCACCGTGAGCGCGCCGGGCCACGGCATCGAGCTCCGCGGCCGAGGCGATGGCGCGGTCGCGCTCGATCTCCGCCTGGTAGAGCGCGAACACCTGCTCGGCGGTCTCGTCCGGCTCGACCCGGAAATCGGCATCGGGATCGTCGTCGGTCCACGGGAAGCGCACCTCGTCCCCGGCATGGATCCACTGGAACCACCAGCGCTCGACGTAGGCGAGGTGCTTGACCAGCCCCAGCAAGCTCGTTCCCGAGGGCGTCAGCTCGCGGCGCAAATCGTGCTCGGAGAGCCCGGCGGTCTTCTGCAGCAGGGTGGCGCGGTGGTAGTCGAGAAATGCCTCGAGCAGGTCCTTGTCCGAGCCCTCGAAGGGCGTGTCTTTTCTCTCTGTGGTCACGGAGGAAACCTACAGGGAGCGGGAGACTTCGACGAGCCTCTCGAGGACCAATGCTGCAGCCCCCGAATCCACCGCGCCCGCGGCCCCCATCAGCCCCTCCTTCAGATCGGAGGCGCGCCCGGCCGCCACCAGGCCGGCCGCGGCGTTCAGCAGCACGATGTCGCGCCGCGGCCCCCTTTCGCCCTCCAGCACCGATCGGATGGTGGCCGCGTTCGTCTCCGCTGTCCCGCCCCTGATTGCCTCGCCCGAAGCGGGCTCGAGCCCCAGCTCCAGCGGGTCCACCACCTCCCGGCGAATCACTCCCGAGACCAGCTCGACCACCTGCGAGGGGCCCGCCGTGGAGAGCTCGTCCAGGCCTCCGTATCCATGAAAGGCGACAACGTGAGTGCTGCCCAGGCGCGCCAGTGTGGCAACCATGACCTCCAGCATGCGGGGCTCGGACACCCCGAGGGCCTGGCAGGTGACGCCGGCGGGATTCGTGAGGGGGCCGAGGAAGTTGAAGACCGTGGCCACGCCCAGCTCCCGGCGGGGTGCGGCGGCGTGGCGCATGGCGGGGTGGAACACGGGAGCGAAGCAGAACCCCATCCCCGTCTCCTCGATGCAGGAGGCGACCTTTTCGGGCGACAGGTCGATGCGAACGCCGAGAGTCTCCAGCACGTCCGCCGAGCCGCAGCGAGACGACGCCGCCCGGTTCCCATGCTTCGCCACCCTCACGCCCGCCCCCGCGCAAACAAGGGCCGCGGCGGTGGAGACGTTGAAGGTCCCGGCGCGGTCCCCCCCCGTGCCGCAGGTGTCGAGCAACTCGCCGGAGACGGGCACCCGGGCGGCGAACGCCCGCATCGTCCTGACGAGTCCTGAGACCTCTTCGGGCGTCTCGCCCTTGGCCCGCAGCGCGACCACGAAACCCGCCACCTGTGCCGGCGTCGCGGCCCCCTGCATGATCTCTGCCATCGCGGCGGCCGCGCCCTCTTCCGAGAGGTCACGCCCCCCGAGAAGCTCGGAGAGCACGTGCGACCAGGAGAACTCCGTCACCGAGGGCTCAGCAGGTCGGCGAACGAAAGCGCATAGGCCACCGCCGCCCGCTCCACCTCGTCGAGGTCGACCGACTCCCGGGCGGTGTGGGCGAGGGTGATGTCGCCGGGGCCGCAGACGATGACCTCGGCCCCCGCTGCGGCCAGGAAGCGAGCGTCCGATGCGCCCCGAAAGCCCATCAGCTCCGCGGGCAGGCCGCAGGCCTGCTCGGTCGCCCTCGCCATCGCCCGGACCACGGGAGAGCTCTCGTCCACTTCGAAGGGTTCGCCGTAGAAGGTCATCTCGACGGAGGCGTCGATGTCCTCAAAGCGAGCGCGGGCACGCTCGATCGCCTCCTCTACCGAGGCAATCACGCTCTCCTCGGTCTCCGGAGGCACGCTGCGGCGATCGACCTCCACGGTGCAGGAGGCGGGCACAATGTTGACCTTGGCGCCTCCGGAGATGACCCCGACGTTGATGCTTGGCCCTCCGAGGACCGGATGCGACACCTCGGGAAGCGCCGCCTCTAGCTGAAGGATGATCTCGGCCATGTGCTTGATGGCGCTCACACCGCGCTCGGGCGCGGAGCCGTGGCCCGCTCGTCCCGCGGTCGTGATCCGCATCCAACACGCTCCGCGCTGGGCGTGCACCACTCTCAGCGAGGTGGGCTCTCCAACGATGGCGTAGTCGGGGCGAAGGATGCCCTTTTCGACCAGGGCCCCGGCGCCGCAGAAACCCATCGTCTCCTCGTCCGCCACCAAGGCGAGCTCGAGCACGCCCGCAAGGGGGACCTCGGCCTCCCTGAGAACCGCCACCGCCTCCAGGGCCGCCGCCACCGGGCCCTTGGCATCGCCCGAGCCCCGTCCATGCACGCGCCCCTCGACGATGTCCGCCGCATAGGGATCGTGTTCCCACAATGAATGCTCGCCGGCCGGGACCACGTCGATGTGAGAGCAGTAGGTGAGGGTGGGTCCCTCTTCGATCCCACGCAGCCGGGCGACTACGTTGGGCCTGTCGGCGACAGCCTCGTGGAGCTCGACCTCGAGGCCGAGCTCCTCGCAGTACGACGCCACCACCGCCGCCGCCTCGGCCTCCTTTCCGGGAGGGTTCTCAGACGGCGTCTGCACCAGGTGGACGAGCCTCTCGATGAGCCGCTCGCGCTGCACTCCTTGTGCCGCGGACGTAAGGGTGAAGGTCATGGTCTGCGACACTTTGCCATGTGACCTACCGCGTTTTTCTTGGGGTGGTGCTCGTGACTTGGCCGCTGGTAATCGTGGGCTTGCTGTTCTTCATGGGCAAGCTCGAGAACTACGTCAACCGGCTCGACGCGGACACTCCCGAAGAAGCCGGGGTAGAACCGGTGGCCGGAAGCAGCCACGACAAAGAGGTGACGATTCTGTTCGGGGACCAGGTGGTCGGCGAACCGGACTGAGCTCATGGCAAGACCGTCAACTACTGCAGGGCTATGCACTCGATCTCCACCCGCGCACCCTTGGGCAGCCCGCTCGCTCCGATGGCGGCGCGGGCCGGCGGGTACGATTGGAAGTAGGCGGAGTAGGCGTCGTTGAACTCGGCGAAGTCTGCGATGTCGGCCAGGTAGGCGTTGACCTTGACGACACGCTCCAGGCCCGAGCCGGCCGCTCTCAGAACCGCGGCGAGGTTGTCGAGGCAGCGCCGGGTCTGGTCTGCGACCGGGCCGTCGACCAGCTCCCCGCTGGTGGGATCGATAGGAATCTGTCCGGAGCAGAACACGAACCCATTGCCGGTCGTGGCCTGGGAATAGGCGCCCACCGCCTCCGGAGCCTCCGGTGTCGCAATGATCTCCCTTTCCATGAAGTCCTCCTGTCGTCGGTGATTGCAGCGCAGATGTTAATAAGAAAGAAGGGGATGTGGAGGGGGAGGGCGGGCATGCCTGAGATCGCAGACGATGCAGGCGTCACAGAAACCCAAGGGGGCGGCACCGAACCCGAGCGCGCCGTGAGAGCAGTGCTCCAGCGGGCTATGGACCTCGTCGAGGCGGATTTTGGAGCGCTCGCCGTTTTTTCTTCCACGGGTGATGTGCAGGATTTCGTGGCTCTGGGCACGGGCGCCGCCGAGATAACCCGCCCACCGGGGGAACCCGGCTCTCTCTCCACCATTCGTCTCCTTCGGTGGAGCCGCGGGGACGAGGGAGCGAACAACACCTCCGCAATGCCGGTTCCTGCCGCCGCCAATTCTTTTCTCGGGGTCCCCCTCCCGTTGGCCCAGGGAGCGGGGGTCCTCTATCTCTATTTGACTCGGAGCGGGCGCGACTCGTCCTTCACCGAGGGCGACGCGGAGGTCCTTTCGGGGCTCACAACTCTGGCGTCACTGGCGGTGAGACATGCACGGCTGCTCGAGGCCGAGCGGCTGCGTGGCGACGCCATCTCGGTGTTCGTGCACGAGCTGCGCTCCCCCCTGACCGTGATCTCAGGTATCGCCGACCTCCTCAAACGCCCCGACAATGAGATTGCCGGCGACCTGCGGGCTGAGCTCGTCGAGATCCTGGGGCGCGAGTCGTCCCGGCTCAGGAGGCTGGTGTCGAACGTACTGGACACCGAGACGCTGCGACGAAACTTCGGCTCGATAGAGGTGGCGCGCTGTGATCTCGTCGAGCTCGCCGGTGAGGCTGCGCTCGATGCCGGGGGCGGGGGCCGGGTGGCGGTGGCCGCGCCGGAGGAGCCAGTCACCGCACCCGTCGATCGCGACAAGATCAAGCAGGTCCTCGTCAATCTCGTGTCCAACGCTCTCAAGTTCGCCCCCGGTGCCCCCATTGAGGTGTCGGTCAGCGCGGAGGAGGCACTGACCGGAGCGCAGCGGTGGGCCGAGGTCACGGTGGAGGATTTCGGTCCGGGCATAGCGGCCCACGATCTGCCCAAGCTGTTTCACATGTTTGCGCGCGTCGGACCCCGCGACAAGCCCGGTTCGGGGCTCGGGCTCTACGCCTCCAAAGCGATTATCGAGCGCCACGGCGGGCAGATGTGGGTCGACAGCGAGCCGGGCCGAGGCTCTCGCTTCAGTTTTAGGCTGCCGCGCGACTGAGTTGACTGCCAGGCAATCGCGTCGAGTGGTCGTTGAATGTCGGCCCCATACAGCATCTGACGACCACTCGACGAAAAAGAAAAGGTGGGAGCCGGCCTGTAAGCCGGGTTCTGTGCCACCCCTCTCCCAAGGGGTGCGGCGACCATCCCTCTCGAACGAGCGTTGCCGCTCGCCTCTAGCGGCCTACCCGGAGGCACCCGGCGAAACCGAGACGGACGGGCAGTCCTCACCTCCTGCTTGGCCTTGCTCCGGGCGGGGTTTGCCGAGCCGCACCGGTCGCCCGGCACGCTGGTGAGCTCTTACCTCACCGTTTCACCCTTACCCCGGCCCTGAGGCCGGGGCGGTCTATTTTCTGTGGCACTGTCCACGGGTCGCCCCGCCTGGGACTTTCCCCAGCGCCCTGCCCTGTGGAGCCCGGACTTTCCTCAGCCTCAGCGGCGTCGCCGCCGGGACCGCGGCCGCCCGGCCGACTCCCGTCCCATTCTCCCAGAGAAAGCCGCATCCGCCGTGCGGCCCGATCGAGGCTTCCCAGCAGCGGCCGGCCGAGCACGACCACGAGCAGCGCGTTGCCCACGGCCGCGAAGCTGTCCCAGGCGAACGACGTGACCGCGTAGAAGGCCGCGTAGCGCTCCAGATTGGTGCCCAGCGAAGCTCCCGGCTCCCATGACAGCGGTCCCGAAGCCACCCGAAAGGGCCAGAACCACAGGTTCATGATCGCTCCGAAGACGTATCCGGCCAGCGCCCCGTATCCCGCCAGCGCCCCGATCCTCCGAAGCCAGGGGCCGCGCCGCCACAGCAGTCCGGCTCCCGCCCCGACCCATCCGACCGCAACCATCTGGAAGGGCAGCCACGGCCCCAATCCCCCCACGAACAGACCCGAGGCGAGTGTGCCAACCGCCCCCAGCACGAAGCCGAAGCTCGGGCCTAAGGCGTTGCCTGCGGTGAGCACGATGATCCACATTGCCGAGAAGCCGGCCACGAAACCCGGCAGGCGCAGAGCCACCATGAGGCCTGCCAGGACGCCGAGGAGGGCCACCGATTTCACTCCCAAGGCGCTGCGGGAGAGCTGCGCGAACAGGACCAAACCCAGCAGGCCCACGAGCGCGCCGAGCACCAGGGGTGCATCGACGGCATGGGGGCCGGCTCCCGCTCGGCTCGGGACCAAGAAAGGCCACAGGAAGGCTCCCAAACCCAGGAGGTTGGCGGCGAACACGAGGAGGCCTCTCAGAGTCGTCGTCATGCCAGAGCTGCGGCCGCTTGCTCGACAGTAAGCCAGCCGGGCCCGAGCACACGTGTCATCTGCGGAGCGAACACCACGGAGTCACCCAGGACCACCTCGGGCGAGCCGTCTGCGATCACCTCTTTCGAGGCAAGCATGATCACGCGCTCGGCCACTTGTGCCACGAGCTCGACGTCGTGTGTCGCCAGCAACACGGCCCTGCCCTCATCCGAATAGATGCGGAGCAAGTTGACAAGCCTGTGCTTGGCCTCGAGGTCGAGGCCGCGCGTGGGCTCATCGAGAAGGAGCACGCCGGCACCACTCGCCGCAATCGACGCCAGCGCTACCAGCAGTCGCTCTCCGGCGGAGAGGTCGCGTGGGTGCCTGGAGGCCAGAGCGGTGATCCCCAGACGCTCGAGATGGGGGCCGGGGCCATCCCGCAAGCCCGCTGCGGCCAGGGTCACCGAGATCTCGTCTTCGACTCGGTCGCGAAAGAGAACGGAATCCGGCGCCTGAGGACAGAGGGCAACGCTACGACCGGGGACGGGCGGGGCCCCGTCCACCAGGACGCGGCCCGCCGACGGCTTCTTGAGCCCCGAGAGGCAGCGCAGCAGGGTCGTCTTACCGGCCCCGTTCCGGCCCATGAGTGCGGCGACAACTCCGGCGTGCAGCTCCAGGCTCACGTCTGTGAGCACATCCTCTCGGTCATAGCCGGCCTCCAGCTTCGTCACCGACGCCCGCGCCTCCCCCGGCGGGCGGCTCACGGCGGCGGGGGGTTCCGGAGATGTCTGCACATAGCGGCGCGCCTCCCTCACGCTCAGCGGCAGCGGGCGCCAGCTCAGCCGAGCGCCTAGCCGGGCGACGGGGGGGCCGAGATCGAGCACCTCCACCACGTCGGCCGGCGGCCCCTGCACGACCTCACCCTCACCTACGCAGCCCACCACCAGGTCGGCGAAGGAGGCCACGCGCTCGAGCCGATGCTCGGCCACGACTACGGTGAGCCCGAGGTCGTGGACGAGGCGCTGGAGCACGGCGCAGACATCTTCGGCCGCCTGGGGGTCGAGCTGGCTCGTTGGCTCGTCAAGAAGCAGGATCCTCGGCCCCGCAGCGAGCGCGGCTGCGATCGCAACCCGCTGGCGTTCCCCGCCCGAGAGGTCTCGCACGCTGCGTCGCCGCAGACTCTCGAGAGCGAGCAGGTCGGAGACCTCCTCGAGGCGTCGGCGCATGACGAGCGGCTCGATGCCGAGATTCTCCATGCCGTAGGCCAGCTCGTCTTCGACCAGATCGACGACAAACGCGGCCCCCGGGTCCTGCGGGACGAAGCCGGCGACGTCGGCTAGGTAGCGGGGCCGGGTGTGGAGCGTGTCGCGCCCCGAAACAAGCACCCGGCCCGAGAATGAGCCCCCGCTGAAGTGGGGCACCAGCCCGTTCATCGTTCTGATCAGAGTGGATTTGCCGGAGCCGGTGGGACCTGCCACCAGAGCGAACACTCCGTCGGGGATCTCGAGACTCACCTCCCGAAGCGCGAGCCTCCCGGCCCCCGGATAGGAGAAGCTGAGGCCGTCGATTCGGATTGCGCTCGGCGGGGTCGGGACCCGTTCTCCGGCCGCCGGCTCCTCCTGAGCCGATTTTATGGGACCCAGCGTCAAGAAAACTCCTCGCTACGACGCTCAAAACGCGACGCCGAGGGTGGCCACAGGGCCGGGGCGCTGAATAGCAGCGCCCCGGCGACCAGGGGGCCCGTGGCTTGCGGCCACAGGAGGGGGGCCGCGGCCACCAGCAGATCGCCGGTCCCGGCGGTGGCGGCCGCGACGAAGGCGCCGGCCCCTAGGGCGCTCAGCGCCGACGTCGTCCACGACCACGCCCCGAAGCGCTGCGGGCGGTAGCGCGACCTCGGCCCCCGGCCGTGCCCGCGGGCATCCATCGACTCAGCCAGGACCAGGGCCTGCTCCATGCCGGACTCGAGCACGGGCACGCACAATGCCGGGAGCCTTGCCAGCCTGCCGCCGCCGAGCCCCCGCATTCTCTGAGCCTCGGCCACCTGCACCGCGGTGTCGGCGAAACGAGGGGCGAGGGTGAGCCCTAGCGAAGCGGCGAGTGCTACCTCCTGCAGCCGCCGGGGCGCGAGGCGCAGCAGCGCGGATGAATCAGACACCGAGTTGAAGGCGCCGTAGATGGCCAGCAGCACCGCCACCCGCAAGCCCTCGAGCAGCGCCATCACGATGCTCCCGCCGTTAACGGGGCCGAAGACCACCAGCCCCGTGCGGAGGGCCATCGCCGCCAGGCCGGCACCGGCGAAGAAGCGAAACGACCTCACTCCCCTGCTCCGGCCACCCCACGCCGCCTGCACCGCCCACGAAGCTCCGAACAGAATCAGCAGGTAGAAAGGGTTGGTGGTGGATAGCGCCACCACGGAGGCGCCAGCGGACCACGCCACCCACGCGCCCGGATGCATTAGCGCGGCCTCCTGTTTGATCGCTCGGTAGCCCCTCGGCTTGATCGCTCGGTAGCCCCTCGGCGCCGTCTCCGCGCGCTCCCGAGCACCCCCACCACCAGGGCACCCACCAATCCGGCGAGACCCGCCACCGGTGGGCCGCCGTTTCTCTCGGCGCCGACCTGCGGTTTCCGCTTCTCTTCTGGCGCTGCGGCGGTCGTGGGTGTGCGCCCCGCTTCCTGTTCGGGAAGGCGCGGTCGCGGGGCGGCCGGGCGATCGCTTTCATGAGAACGCCGCGGCGGCTCCCGAGCAGGCAGAGAGCCTTGCGGGCTCGGGGCAGGAGAAGGTGAGGGGTCGGGAGCGGGAGTGGGACTGGGAGTCGGAGTGGGACTCGCTGAGGGTTCGGGGCTCGGAGAGGGGCTCGGCACCGAGGCCGTGGCGCACACTGCATCAAGAGGCGTGACCGGCGGAGCCGGGTGATCCGCGGCGCCCTCGCCCGAGCCCCACGACCACCCCTCCACATCACCGTCCTCGACTACGGTCGAACCCGCCCCGATCGACGACCAGCTCCACCGCCCGCTCGAGCTGCCTCTGAAATAGCCCCAGAAAAGGGGATCTTCGGCGAAGCAGTCCCCTCCGGTGGGCCCCACGCCTGCGAGCATGCACACCGCCTGACCCCCGTAGCCGAGCTCGTAAACGAGCCCGTGTTGACGCGCCGCTAGCTCGAGGAGGTGGATTCCAGAGACCGCCTCCGAGTCGAGCGTCACGCAGTAACGCTCGGTCGTGGGCCCGCCGTCGATCACCAGAACGGCCCGCGCCGTGGCGCTCGCGCACGCGGCCGGCGTTGCCGCCGCCTGCGGAGCAAGAAGAGCACCTGCCAGACCGAGGCCGCAGAGGGCCCGGCCGAGTCTCACGCGCCGCATCTCCGGCGCGGCGGCGCAGGTTCGCCATTCCTGGCCGGATCCAGGGGCAGGGGATGGCCCAATAGGCCCAGTACGGCTCCAACCGTCGCCCCTATCACGCTCGGTCCGCCGAGCTCGTCCTCGCGCGCCGCTTCGGCACGTGAGGGCACCCGGCGGAACTCCCCCGAGATGCTCATCCACGTGTAGGCGAAGGCCCCCGTGAGCTCGCCGCAAGCCCCGTAGGCGAGGCCCCGAAGAGCCCGCCGTCCGTTCGGGGGAGGAGCCTTGTCGACGGCCGCATAGGCCTGGAGCACCAAAGCGGTCGAATTGGCGTCGGTGTAGGCCCGGCTCCCGAATGCGCTGCGCTGATGGCTGTAACGCCATCCGCCGCGAACGTGGTCGCGGGCGGACCTGAAGTAGGCAATTGAGGCGCTGGCCCGGAACCCGGCGGGCTGAATCTTTGAGCGAACAGGCGCGGAGACTAGAGCTGCCTTCAGCGCCTGCACCGCATAGCTGGTCGTGTTTGTGTCGGTGCGGGTGACGTCACCTGGGGAGCCGTCATCGCAGTGAAACCCGTCCCGGGAGCGCGAGGGCGCGTCGTACTGCCACCCGCGATCGGGGCAGCGAGCCTCCCTCAGCCACTCGTAGGAGGAGAGTGGCACCGCCTCAGGCACGGCGGCCAGACCCAGCATCGCCAGCGCGTGATTTAGCACCGCAGCCCTCGAGTCAGTGCCTCCATAGCGGCCCGAGTCACGCCGCTTGCGCTTGATCGCGAGCACCAGATTGCGCCCGCCGAACGAGCGCGGGTTGCGTCCTGCGGCGACTACGGCCATCACCACCTTGCCCATTAGCCCCACGCTTCTCAGGCCTTCGGCTTTGGTTCGCAGATAGGCAATCGCGCGGGCAACGCTCTTCGGTGAGCGGCGAGCGGCACTGAGGGCGAGCATCGCGTCGGCCGTGGCGCCTACCTTAGAGAACCCCGGAACCGCGCCATTTTCGCCTTGCCGGCCCACGATGTAACGGGTGCCGCGCAAGGCGCGGGGGTCGTTGGGGCCCGCTAAAACCGGTGCCGCCAACGCCGAAGTTGCGATCAATCCGGTGATGAGAAAGAGGGCACACGGCCCTCGCCACCTCTGCGTGCCCATGACAGCTCCTTTCGCCGGTCCTCGCCGGGTTCACGTGATACCCCTGAGCCACATTCACGAGGCCGCCAGGTCGGCGGCGTCGCGACGATGAGAGGGTGATCTGGCTCGCCCGCTCTCGCGGGCCTACAGTTGCGGGACAGCGCCGGACTCTGACCGGACTTCCCCCTCCACAACGCGCCCCCACCTTACCGCCATATGGTCATCCGACGACACCCACGACCGGAGCTACGGGCGCAGGTAACCGTCAGAGAGGAACCGGCGCAGCCGTCCCTCGCTGCCGAGGCGAAAGGCGACGTAGAACCACGCCAAACAGGCGGCCCCTACCGCCTCTGCGCCCCAGGTGCTGAGGTGGGACAGAGGGCTCGTGAGAAGGTCCCAGGAGTAGGGCTCGGCGGGCGAGGAGGAGAAAGCAGAGCCGAACGCCGGCCACAGAAATGTCTGCGGCGAGTTCCACATCCCGTCGCCCACCAGATGCAGGAGCCAGCCGACCGCAAGTCCGAACGCCGCCAAGCGTCGTTTTCCCGAAGTGAGGACCAAAATCGCGATCGCCACCGCGACGACGGCCAGGAGGGAATGTGCGAGATAGCGCCCGGAGGAGTTATCCGGCACTGCGAGGCGCAGCACTCCGTCGACGAAGTCGGGTGCGATCGCCCCCGCCAGCACGAAGCGATAGTCGATGCGCCGCCGCCCCAGGCTCACGTAGGTGATCACCGCCGCCACACCCAGGTGCCACAGCAGCACTAGAGGATCTGGGATTGATGCGGAGCACTGCCCGGCTCCGTCACCGAGACGGAGTCCATTCCCACGTTGGCGAGACGGTCGGCGCGCGCATTCTCGAGACGCGGCACCTGAGAGATGCAGACCTGCCCGAAGCGATCCAACAGCGAGCGTGCTCTCAGAGCCAGAGATCTGAGCGCGTCGCTCTTGATCTTCCACCGTCCCTGCACCTGCATTGCAACGAGCTTCGAGTCGATCCGAACTTCGAGCTCGGTGCAGCCGCGCTCGAGAGCAAGCTCGAGGCCGGCTATGAGCGCGCGATACTCCGCCACATTGTTTGTCGCGTGCCCGATTCCCTCGGCCATCTCCGCCACGATCCCGCCGTCGCCGTCCTCGAGCACCACTCCGATACCCGCAGGCCCGGGATTGCCCCGCGCTCCACCGTCCGTGTAGAGAACAGACCTCATGGGACCACGAGAATGCGCCGGCAGTTGTCGCAACGCTGCAGGCCACCCTCGGCACGAAGGCGCTCGACCTCTCGCGCCGGTAGCTTCGTATGACACCCCTGACAGGTATCCCGCTCCAGGGCGGCTGCACCAACGCCCCCCTTCGCGGAGCGGATCTTCTCGTAGAGCGCGACAAGCTCTTCTGACAGCCTGCTCTTGAGCTCGTCCCGCGCTTGCTGATGCGCACTCAAGTCGGCTTCGATCTCTCCCGACAAGCGCGCCACCTCCGAGCTCAGCTCCGAAACCGAAGACGACAGCTCATTGCGCTCCGAGCTCAAAGACTGAAGGGTGGAGACGGCAGCATCCCGCGCCACCATTGTCTCCAACAGCTCGTCTTCGAGGCCGCCCCGCCGACGCGTCAGCATCTCCACCTCGGCCTGCAGGTTCGAAAGCTCCTTGGGGTTCGAGACCTGCCCCGAGTACATCCGCTGCTGCTCTCGTTGCAGCTTTTGCTCCAGCACGGAGATCTCCCCCTCGAGCCGATCCTGAATGCGCGCGACATCGTCTCTGTTGCGTGCGGCCATGTCTGCATCGGAGGAGAGCTCCTCCAGTTGGTGCTCGAGCTTCTCGAGCCTGGCTCTCTCGGGTAGCTGCTCGAGGCGCCTGCGGCTCCTGTCCAGGGAGCTGTCCTCGCTCTGGAGTTGGAGCAGGCGCTCGAGGGCTAAGGCGTCGGCGCGGATCGGCATCTGTAGAGAATCTAGCAGCCGCTTACCACTAGCGCCGAGAAGGGTAGAGGATAGGCAGCGCGGCCGACTGCGAGTGTCAGTGGCGCAGTCGAACTTCGGGGCGGCGGCGATAGTGAGACGGGAGCTAATAGAGGGATGGCCAGAGCCGACGCAGAGAACGAGCTTCTGCGCGCTGTGGCCCGCGGCGACCCCGACGCTCTGGGAGAGCTGTACCGGGCTTTCGAAAGGCCCCTTTACTCCGTCGGCATGAGATGGCTGTCGGATCCCAAGCTGGCAGAGGAGCTAGTGCAAGAGGTCACTTTTCGGATATGGAGACGGGCGACCACCTTCGATGGGCGCCGCGGCGCGGCATCGTCGTGGATCTTTGGCATCGCTCGCAATGTCGCCGCCGACCTCGCGCGCGAGCGCGCCCGCCGGCCCATAGCGGTGGCGGATCCCCCGCGCGTACAGGAGACATTGGATGAAGAAAAGGCCTGGGAGGCGTGGCAGGTTTCCCTCGAGCTGAAGCGGCTGCCCCGGCAACAGCAAGAGATCATCGAGCTCGCCTATGGGCGGGACATGACTCAGGCGGAAGTCGCCCGCACGCTCGGGATCCCACTCGGCACTGTGAAGACCCGCCTCTATGCGGGACTCAAGAGCCTGCGCCGCAGCCTCGTCGAACGAGGTGTGGTGGAGGAGAGCAGTCGATGAAACGCTGCAGCGAGGTCCGCCTCGATCTTCCCGCCTACCTCTCGAGTGAGCTCGACCACGCTTCGGCGGCCGCTTTGGACGAGCACCTTGCGGCCTGCGGGGCCTGCCTCGGCGACCTCTCGGAGCTAGACCTGGTGACCGCGGTGCTCTCCCATTCCGGCCTCGAGCACAGGCCCCCCGGCCATCTCGAGCTCGAAGTGCTCACCCTGGTCACCCTCGAGCCCGACCCGGCCGGCCGCGAGGGCTCGTCGACCAAGGACCTCTCGCGCGCATCCAGGCTGCAGGGCAGGAGCATCCGGTTGGTGCTCGCCCCCGCGTTGGCGGCGGCCGCCGTGACCCTGGCGGCGTTCGGAATGGCGTGGCGCTCCGATCTCTCCAATGCCAGAGACCGAATCCAAGCCATGCAGCAGCAGCTGGGGCCGACCGGTGCGCCGGTGCGGGCGATCTCCTTCGTCGAGTCGGGTTCCACGGGCGTTTCGGCCCGCGGTGAGCTCGTGCGGCAACCGGACGGCAACCACCGCATCGTGGTGTGGGCCAAGGGGCTGCCCCACACTCCGGCCGGCCACCACTACGAAGTCTGGCTGTCGGGGGAGCAGGGTTGGGTCTCGGCGGGCTCCTTTCAGGTTTCGGACGGGGACTCGATGATGTGGAGCTGTCCCGTCGGGGTGTCCCCGGCCGCCTATCCGGAGGTATGGATAACCCTCGAGCCCGACGACGGCGACCCGCGCCGCACGGGGCCCTCAGTGCTTCGGGCGTCGCTCTAGGGAGTCCCAAATTGCTGAGTGGTGGAAAAAAGGTTGCAGAGTAGCCACCAATTGCCACCGGCGGGGTAGGGGGCCTCGGCTGCGGTGGGGCGGCGCTGCAGAGATTGCGGATACGCCGAAGTGAGCCAACGCCGATAACTTCCTCATGGCACCCAATACGCTGCTGAAGGGCTTCTCTTCCGACAAAGCTCGCGCTCAGCGGGTTACCGCAGCCGCCTCTCCTCGGGGAAGCTGGCTGGATCGTTGGCTGGAAACGGTCTCCGATCTAGCACGGCTCAAGGAGCGTCACCCGATGCTCGATGCGGTCATCGACGAGATCGACGGCCGCAGGATTCGCATCGGCGATCACTGGCTCTATGACTTCGCATCCTGCAACTACCTCGGCCTCGACCTCGACGACACGGTGATCCAATCCGTGCTCCCCTATCTCGAAAAGTGGGGCACACACCCGAGCTGGTCCCGTCTGCTCGGCAGTCCCGTGATCTACGAGGAGATCGAGGCTAAGCTCACCAAGCTTCTGGGCGCCGAAGACGTGCTCGCCCTGCCGACCATTACCCACATCCATATGTCGGTCATACCGATCCTTGCCGGGTCGGGCACGATCTTTCTCGACGGCCGCGCCCACAAGACGATCTATGACGGTTGTCAAGTCGCCCGCCATCACGGCGCCAAGGTGAAGAAGTTCCGCCACGACGATCCAGACCACCTACAGGAACTAATGTCTGCCGACGGCTCCAAGACCAAGCTCATCTGCATGGACGGAGTCAACAGCATGACCGGCAACGCCCCCGACCTGCGGCAATTCGCAAGCATCGCCCGCGACCATGGCGCTCTGCTCTACATCGACGACGCTCATGGTTTTGGGGTGATCGGGGAGCGCGGTTCCGGCGAGCTCTGCGACTACGGCATGCGCGGCAACGGCATCGTCAAGCATTTCGGCGAGAGCTATGAGAACGTCGTTCTGGTCGCCGGCCTCTCGAAGTCGTTCTCGTCCCTACTTGCCTTCATCGCCTGTCCCACCCAGCTGAAGGACATGCTCAAGATAGCAGCGCCGCCCTACCTCTACTCGGGCCCCTCCCCCATCGCCTCGCTTGCTACCACGCTCGCCGGTCTCGAGGTCAACGAAGTCCGAGGTGACCAGCTCCGTGCGGACCTTCATCGCAAGACCAACACCGTGCTCACCTGCCTGGAGAAGCTCGGCATCGCGACCCCGAATCGGTCCGGTTTTCCTATAGTCGAGATCCCCCTTGCCGATCATCAAGACGTGGATGAAGTCGGCGGATACCTGTTCAAGCGAGGGATATACGCAACCCTGGCCGCCTATCCATTGGTCCCCAAGAACGAGGTCGGATTCCGCATCCAGGTGACGGCAGCTAACAAAGACGATCAAATCGCACATCTGGTCACCGTGCTCGAGGAGGTTGCGGACAAGTTCACCTTGCAGAACCCCTCGAAAGTCGCTCGCTGGTCGGGAGGCTAGGCCAATGAGCGTCCCCAACAACCGAGGATTCTAGAGTGAAGTCGCCGTCGCAACGAGCCTGGCAGCTCTACATTCTGCTGGGAGCCGCACTCACCCTCGCCTACTACTTCGCGCCCGGGCTCAAGGGCAACGGAGTGCTGTTCAACCTCATTGGGATCTCATCGGCGGTCGCAATCTTCGTGGGAATAAGGCTGCACAAGCCCTCCTGCAAGCTGGCCTGGAACCTGTTCGCACTCGGCCAACTCCTATTCGTCTCCGGGGACGCCTTCTACTACGGCTATCAGGCACTTTCCGAGACCGACGTCCCCTTCCCGTCGGTTGGGGACTTCTTTTACCTGAGCGTCTACCCCGCTCTCATTGCCGGGCTGCTGGTCTTGATTCACCGGCGCAACCCGGACGGCGACCGCCCCAGCCTGATCGATGCCCTCATCGTCACCACCGGCGTGGGTCTGTTGGCGTGGGTCTTCCTGATGGCTCCTTATGCGCACGATGCATCGCTGCCGCTGATCCAGAAGATGGTCTTGATCGCTTATCCCGCCATGGACGTGTGTCTGCTCGCGGTTGCGATCCGCTTGTCCGTCGATTCGGCGGAAAGGCGGCCGGCGCTCTATCTGCTGGGCATCAGCGCCCTCTCGCTGCTGGCGGCCGATGCCGCGCTCGGCATCGTATCGCTGGAGGCTCCCTACGTGGAGGGCGGGATCCTCGACGTCGGATGGGCCGCCTATTACATCTTCTGGGGCGCAGCGGCTCTGCACCCGTCCATGCGCATGTTGGAGCGACCGGCCCCGTTCCGTTCGACCACCGTATCGAGATCCAGGATGTTTCTTTTGACCGGGGCCTCGCTGATGGCGCCAGCGGTGCAGGCAATTCAGCTCTTGCGCGGCGAACCCATCGAGCTTCCGGTGATGATCGCCGGGTCGGCGGCCCTGTTCCTGCTGGTCGTGGCCCGGATGTCTGGTTTGCTGCGCGAGCACGAGCGTTCGGCCAAGCGTGAGCGCGGGCTGCGCGAAGCCGGTGGTGCCCTGGTGGCGGCCTCCACTCGAGAAGAGGTCTATGAGGCCGCGCTCGACGCGATGATGACCCTCGCCGAGGGCCAGCGCCATGCCTTGCTGGCGCTGTTCTCCGATTCCGGCAAGCTGTGCATCGTCGCGGCCCAAGAGTCGCACTCTTCACGCACCCTGGAAGAGTGGGTGCTGCTCGAGTCGGAAGTGGACGACCTGTTCTGGCCGACGGGCGAGGTCCGGCGCGTCCAACCCCTGGATGCTGGACGAGCGAGCCCTGTTCTCAGACTGCCCCACGGAGTCCCGCACGTATTCTCTTTCCCCCTGTTCCTGCGCGAGACGGTTCTGGGTTTCGTGTTCGTGGCCGGCACCTCGGACCTGGCACGCGCGTCATCGGACGCGCTGCGCACGCTGGCGGCCAACGTTGCACTCTCTCTCGAGAGCGTGACCCTTTCGGAAGACCTGCATCGCCGCCGCTCCGAGGCGCGCTTTAGCTCGCTGGTACAGCATTCATCCGACCTCATCACCGTCATCGAAGCCGACTCCACGATCACCTACCAGTCTCCGGCCGTAGAACGAGTGCTCGGCTACGGGCGTAGCGAGCTCGCCGGCTCCAAGCTCGTCGCCTTGATGGATTCGCACGACGCACAAAGCCTGCTAAACCTGGTTTCGGCCCACTACGACTCGAATCCCGAAGCAGTCGAGTGTCGGCTGCGCCACGCGAATGGAAACTGGATTCATTTCGAGGTCCTGAGCACCAACCTCCTGGCCGACCCCAACGTCGAGGGAATCGTGCTCAACGCACGCGACATCAGCGAAAGAAAGGCGCTCGAGAAGGAGCTTACCCACCAGGCTTTTCACGATGCCGTCACAGGACTCGCCAACCGCGCCCTGTTCACCGATCGCGTTAATCATGGGCTCGCCCGGCAGGTACGCGATTCGATGGGGCTGGCCGTACTGTTCGTCGACCTTGATGACTTCAAGACGATCAACGACAGTCTCGGCCATGCGTACGGAGACGAGGTTCTCAGGATCGTCGCACGGCGGCTGCAGGATTCGGTGCGCCCCATGGATACTGTGGCGCGCTTCGGCGGCGACGAGTTTGCGATCCTGCTCGAGGACGTGGAGCGACCCGATTATGTCGCAGAGGTCGCCGACAGGATACTCACGACCCTTGCCACCACCTTCACCGTCGAGGACAGGGAGCTCTTCGTGAGCGCCAGCATCGGCATCGCAATCCTCGAAGGCGCGGAAGCCATGACCACGCAGGCCGACGACGTCGTGCGTAACGCAGACGTGGCAATGTACCTTGCCAAACGCGATGGAAAGGGCGCCTACAGGGTGTTCGAGCCATCGATGCACGAAGATGTCCTGGACCGGCTCCAGCTCAAGGGCGAGCTGCAGCGGGCGATCGAGCACCATCAGCTCGACCTCAACTTCCAGCCGATCGTGGAGTTGGAAGACGGGCGCGTCAGCGGCGTCGAAGCACTCGTTCGATGGCACCATCCCGAGCGCGGTCTGATAGGCCCGGATCAGTTCATCTCTCTAGCCGAAGAGTCGGGCCTTATCGTTCCCCTGGGGAGATGGGTGCTCCGAGAGGCCTGCAGCAGAGCACGACTTCTCCAGATCAGACGCCCGGACATGGCAAATCTCGGCATGAGCGTGAATCTCTCCGCCAAACAGATACAGCAGCCCGACCTGATAGATGACGTGAGGGAAGCGCTTGCCGATTCGGGGCTCGACCCCCGCTGCCTGACTCTGGAGATCACAGAAAGCATGCTGATGATCGACACGGATAGCACCATCGCCAAGCTGAACGCGCTCAAGGATTTGGGGGTCAAGCTTGCCGTCGACGACTTCGGGACCGGCTACTCCTCTCTGAGCTATCTCAGCCGCTTCCCGGTCGACATCCTGAAGATCGACCGCTCCTTCATCAATCGAGTCAACGAGGGGGCCGAGGAGTCCGCGCTTGCCGCCGCCATAGTGAAGCTGAGCGAGGCGCTGGATCTTCATACCGTTGCAGAAGGCATCGAGGAGCCAGGCCAGATGGACCGTCTGATGCAGCTCGGCTGCGCCTCCGGCCAGGGCTTCCTCTTCGCCAAGCCCATGCACATCGACGCGCTGTTGGACTGGCTCGAAACCGCCGACGAACGCAGCACGGTTACCGCGCCGAGCCGCTAGCATGCACAGCTACGAGGCCCTTGACCGCTCGGGGGGGTTCGCCCGGCGCGGACTACTGGAACCTTTCAGGGGCCGGGACTTTCGCCTCCTGTGGAGCGGAATGGCAGTTTCGCTCACGGGCGATGGAATATTCCTTGTCGCTCTGGCGTGGCAGGCATACGCGTTGTCGAACGTTCCCACCGCCTTCTCACTTGTCGGGCTGGCGCTGTCGGTGCCTCACATCGCCCTGCTCCTCGTCGGAGGCGTGATAGCCGATCGCTTCCCCCGCCGGCGGGTGATGCTTGCTTCCGACGTGGTGAGAGGGATCGCAGTCGCTGCCATGGCCGTGCTGGCACTCACCGGACGGCTCGAGCTCTTCCATCTCGCCGCATTGGCGGCCGTTTACGGGGCCGGCATGGCCTTCTTCGGTCCTGCATTCGACGCCATCGTGGTGGACGTCGTGGCCGAGGATCTCTATCCCCAGGCCAATTCGTTGGATCAGCTCGTCAAGCCCCTGGCATTGAGGATGATCGGACCCGCAGTGGGCGGCTGGATCATCGGAGCCTGGGGACCGGGGGCGGCGTTCTTCGTCGACGCCGGGACTTTCGCCGTCTCGGCGGCGTGTCTTTGTGCGATGTCGGTGGGGGGCCGGGGAGCAGCGGGGGTGGGCCTCGGCTCCCTCAAGAGCGAGCTCGTGGCCGGATTCGCCTTCGTGCGTTCCCGCGTGTGGCTCTGGGGCACCTTCGGCGCGGCGGCACTCGCCTATCTCCTGTTCATGGGACCGGCCGAAGCGCTCGTGCCGTTCGTGGTCAAGAACGAATTAGGGGGCGATGCCTCCGACCTGGGGCTGGTCTACGCGCTCGGGGGCGCCGGCTCGATCTGCGCGGCCCTCGCCTTCGGCCGGTGGGGCGTCCCCAAGCGGCCCATAACCTTCATGTACCTCGCCTGGACCCTGGCCACCCTCGCGGTTGCCGGCTACGGGGTAGCCGGCACGATGTGGCAGCTGGTGGCCGCCAGCGTCTGCTTCCACGCCCTGGAGACGGCGGGCACTATCGCCTGGATGACCCTCAAGCAGAAGCACATTCCCGGGGCGCTTCTGGGGCGGGTGTCCAGTCTGGACTGGCTCATCTCGACCGCCCTGTTGCCGTTGTCCTTTGCCCTCTGCGGGCCGGTGGCCGTCGCGATCGGCGCCGGCACCACTCTGGTGGTGGCGGGGCTGACGGGGGCCGTGATCACGTTTGCGGCGTTGTTCCTCCCCGGCATGCGGCTGCCCGAGCAGGCACCCGGCGCCCCGAGCTCCCGCGAGCCGGCGATGACCGCTTCAGGCTGATGAGCCGAGCCTAGTCAGATCGAGGGTTTGGGATGAAAGCGGCTATATAAGCCTGCGTCTTGTCCCGAAGTTCGCCGACCAGCGGATAGGAACGCCTTTGACCACGGTGGGGTGGTGGCTGGCAGGGCTGGGAAACCGGCTGCCCGAGCACCAGCCGGGGCCGGGGTCCCGGCGCCCCATTCCCGCCCCTTTATCCTCGGCCCCCATGGATGTGTGGCCCGGAGTTCCCTATCCCCTCGGCGCGACGTGGGACGGGAACGGCACCAACTTCGCCATATTTTCCCAGCAGGCCACCGGCGTCGAGCTGTGCCTTTTCGACGGCAACAACGAGTGGCGCGTCCCCCTGACCGAGGTCACTGCGTTCGTGTGGCATTGCTATCTGCCCGGGATCGGGCCGGGACAGCGCTACGGATACCGCGTAGACGGAGCCTACCGGCCCCTGCAGGGGCAGCGCTTCAATCGCCACAAGCTGCTGATCGATCCCTATGCGAAGGCGATCGAGGGCAGGGTCGAACCCGGCGACAAGGTGCTCGCCTACGTCGTGGGCGTCGCGGAGGACCTCCAGCCGTCCTCGGAGGACTCCGGCACGAGTGTCCCGAAATCCGTTGTCATAGACCCCACCTTCGACTGGGGAGACGATGTCGCGCCGCGCATACCGTGGCACGAAGTCGTCATCTACGAGGCCCACGTCAAGGGCTTCACGATGACGCACCCGGGGATCCCCGAAGAGCTGCGCGGCACCTATGCGGGGCTGACACATCCCGCCGCCATCGAGCATCTCCTCCTGCTCGGCATCACCACCATCGAGTTGATGCCCGTCCACCATTTCATCCATCACCGCCATCTCTTGGAGAAGGGTCTGCACAACTATTGGGGCTACGACCCCATCGGGTATTTCGCTCCCCACAGCGACTACAGCTCGGCGGGGGCTGCCGGCGGCCAAGTGATCCAATTCAAGCAGATGGTCAAAGAGTTTCACGAGGCCGGCATAGAGGTCGTCATCGACGTCGTCTACAACCACACGGGCGAGGGCAGCCACATGGGGCCAACGCTGTCTTTTAGGGGCGCCGACAATGCCGCCTACTACCGACTGATGGAGGATGACCCACGCTACTACCGCGATTTCACCGGCACGGGGAACTCGCTAAACGCGCGCAACCCCCAAGTCCTGAAGTTGATCATGGACAGCTTGCGCTACTGGGCGATCGACATGCACGTCGACGGCTTTCGTTTCGACCTCGCCGCTACTCTGGCGCGCGAGCTCTTCGATGTGGACAAGCTGTCCGCCTTCTTCGATATCATTCATCAAGACCCAGTGCTCTCCGATATGAAGCTCATCGCCGAGCCGTGGGACGTGGGCGAGGGCGGCTACCAAGTAGGTAACTTCCCGCCCCTGTGGTCCGAGTGGAACGGTGAGTACCGGGACACGATGCGCGACTTCTGGCGCAGTCAGGATCACAGCCTCGCCGAGTTCGCCTACCGGCTCACCGGGAGCTCCGACCTCTACCAGGAGGACGGGCGCAGCCCCTACGCGAGTATCAACTTCGTCACCGCCCACGATGGCTTCACGCTCAACGACCTCGTCTCCTACAACGACAAGCACAACGAAGCCAACCACGAGCAAAACCGCGACGGGGAGAACTACAACCGATCCTGGAACCTGGGGGCCGAGGGCGACACCAATGATCCCGACATCGTCTCGCTCAGGGAGCGGCAGAAGAGGAACTTCCTGGTCACACTCGCTCTCTCACAAGGCGTACCGATGTTCCTCGGTGGGGATGAGATGGGGAGGACACAGCGGGGCAACAACAATGCATACTGTCAGGACAACGACATCTCGTGGGTCGACTGGGCGCTCACAGACGAGAATCTGGTCCAGCTCAGCTTTACTCGCAGGCTCATGGCTTTCCGCCAAGTCCATCCCGTGTTTCGCAGACGCAAGTGGTTCCTCGGCCGCTCCATCTATGGATCGAGTGTTTCGGACATCGCCTGGTTCACTCCCGAAGGTGGAGAGATGACCCAGGAGCAGTGGAAAGACGGCCTCGCCAAGTCCCTGATGGTGTTCTTCAACGGTGAAGCCATACCCGATCCGGGACCCAAAGGCGAGCGCATCACCGACGATAGCTTCCTGCTCCTGTTCAATGCGGCTCCTAGGCAGGTGCCGTTCAAACTCCCTCCCGAGGAATGGGGAGTCGAATGGACGGTCGCAATCGACACCACAAACCCCCTGCTGGAGGAGAACCAGCGCTTCCTCAAGGCTTCCGAATTGATCGACATCGATAACATCTCAACGATCGTGCTCAAGAGTGTGGATTGACCGCTCGTCTCCTATCGGGTCCCGGCCCGCCAATCCTCAGGCCCGGGCGTCCACGAGATAGGGCGAGTCGATGCGCTCCTGGACGACTCCATCGGAGCCGAACACCAAGAACCTGTCCATCGAGCGCATGAACCAGCGATCGTGCGTGACCGTCACCACCGTGCCTTCATAGCCGGCGAGACCCTGTTCCAACGCCTCAGCGGAATCCACGTCGAGGTTGTCGGTAGGCTCGTCCAGCAGCAGCATGGTGGGACTCGCCATCTCCAGCATCAGGATCTGAAAGCGCGCCTGCTGCCCTCCCGACAGAACGGAGAAAGGAGTTCGGGCCGCCCTGTGCAGCTCGTAGCGCTTCAGCGCCGGCATCGCCTGCTCGATCCGCAACCCCGATTTGGACATCACTTCCAGCAGCTCCACATCGGCAAGCTCAGGATGATCATGGGTCTGAGAGAACAGCCCGGGCGTGACGCGCGCCCCCAATTTCCAGTTACCGCGATGATCGATGCTCTCGCCCGCCAGCAGCCGGAGGAAGTGGCTCTTACCGGTTCCGTTTGATCCCACCACGCCCACGCGCTCGCCGTAGTACAACTCCACGTTGAAGGGACGGACGATCCCGGGAATCTCGAGGGCTGTGGCGCGCAGGGCGATCTTGCCGGTGCGGCCCCCTTGAAGCCGCATCTTGACGTCTTGTGGCCGGGCTAGTTCAGGCGGAGCATTGTCTCGCTCGAAACGCTCGAGGCGCTTCTCCGTCGACGCGGCCTTGGTTGCGAACTTGTCGTTGTAGATCGATCGCTGCTTGAATTCACGGATCATGGCGGTTAGGCGGTCGCGCTCGTCTTGAAAGCGGCGGTGCTCTTCCTCGAGCCGGTCCAGACGACGAGCACGCTCCTCGTGATAGGTCGCATAGGAGCCGGGGTGAGTCCATGCCCTGTGGCCCTCGATCGTTACGACGCGCGTCGCAACCGCGGCGAGCAAAGCGCGGTCATGGCTGACGAACAGGATCGTCTTCGTGGACTCATTCAGGACCTGTTCGAGCCAGCGCGTGGCGGGAATATCGAGGAAGTTGTCTGGCTCGTCGAGTAGCAGCACCTGAGCTTCGGAGCGAAGCAGGACCTCTAGAGCTAGCCGCTTCTGCTCTCCGCCCGACAATGACGACAAGAGGCGGTCGGATACTTTCTCCAACCTCTTCCCAAGCGCAGCCGATGAGCACGTGTCCCACAGGACCTCGGCGTCGAAACCCCCTGCCTCCCCCCATGCCACCAAGGCATCCGCATACTCCAGGTGGGCGCTCTCCTCCTGAGACTCGTGAGTGCTCGCCTCCGCCGCCTGCAACCTGGCGCCGGCCCGCCTCAGGCTCGCAGACGACAAGCGCAGCAAAAGATCTCTGACCTTCGACGTCTCCCCCATCATCCCAATGAACTGAGGCATGTAGGCGATGCGCCCGTCGGCTCGGACCTGTCCGGAAGTAGCCCGGTCCTCGCCCGCAATCAAACGCAGCAAGGTCGTCTTGCCGGTGCCGTTGGCGCCCACGAGTGCGACCTTGTACCCGTCGGGAACCTTGAAGGAGACTCCTTCGAGCAGAGACACGCCGCCGGGGTGCTTATAGGAAAGGTTCGCTACTTCGATCATTGAAGAGAGCACACGTCGGTCATGGGCAAGGCAAGTTATCGACCCGCAGCCTGGTCCTCAATCGTCCATAACGCGCGTTTGACCACCGAATCGGTAGGCGATCGTCCAAACCGCGCGTTTGGCTGCCATGCCAATTCTTCCAGGCGACTGTTTCGCCTCCGCCACCGTCATTCCCGTGCGCCAAGGTAGCGCTCGATAACCTCGCGGCCGTCGGGAGTAAACGTCCACTCTTCGAGCTTGGCCCGCAGCGAGTCCACCTCCATGAACTCGCCCCAGGCGATCTCCTCGGCCTGGGGGGCCACCGGCCCGTCCCAAGTGACCTCGTAAACCTCGGTCCAGCACGGATTATCTCCGCCTAGATAGAGGTGTTTGAAGACGAAGCAGAGGTGCGCGTCCTCGATGCCGAGCTCCTCGGCCAGTTCCCTGCGGGCGGCCGTCTCGTAGCTCTCCCCCCGGCTCACCATGCCCCCGAGACAGGGGTCGAACATGCCGGGAAAAACGTCCTTGTCCTCGGTGCGGCGGTGGACATAGACGGCGCCTTTGGAGTTCCGGCACACAATCGTGGCTCCGCGATGCAGCAGCTTTTGCGCTCTGACCTCGGCGCGAGCCGCATAGCCGACCACCTGATCGTCTTCATCGACGACGTCGACGATCTCTGCAGCTGGGTCCATCAAGAACGCGCTCTTCGCAGCAGCGGCAGCACGAACCACAACAGAGAGAACAAAATCACGCTTCCCAAGGTGGATACCAGCGTGATGGGGCCGCCGAAGACGAAGTCCGAGATGACGTAGAGCACGCAACAGAGCGCGCAGGCCAGGAAGAACAGCCCCGCCACGGCCAGGTGGTTGGAGAACCTCACAAGCCATTCCTTGTCACCCTCGCGGAACTGGATGCGATGGAACGCGGAGGGCGCGATGAAACGCGGTGGCTGCAGCCGCGCACAGGACGGCCAGGTAGTAGACCTTCTTCTGGTTTGAAGTGTGTCCACGAACCTCTGAGAGAAGGCGACCGTGAGCAGGAAAGCAAATAAGACCTGAACCCCCGGCAGCGCAACCCGCAGCTCGTTGAGGAGCTCGATCAGCTCCCGGTCGTGCCGGTTCTTGTCCTCTTTGCCGTCGCCCTCGTCGGCCATCCTCAGCCTCTCGATGAGGGACTGCAAAGCTCACCGCGTGCGGTGGCAATCCCCCACAGTCCTCTTTATGATCAGAGTAATCGGTGGCCGAATGTCCACAGTTCGCTTTGACCACCAGGCCCGGAAAGCCCGCCGAGCGGTCTCTGCGACTAAGCCCAGGTGACGAGCCCCAGGTCCATTGCGTGGGACAGGTCCTGATGGGAGGGAAGGACTCGCACCGCGTAGCCGTAGAGTCCCGGCGCCTCGGTCGTGAACACTCCCCGATAGAGGCACACGCCGTCGTTCTGCTCCTCGGGCGCCATGTTCACGAGCTCTGGACTGAGGAGCTCGCCGGCCGCCCCCACCCGCCCATGAGCAAGCTGGACGCACAAATCCTCGGTCTGGAGTCGTCCCATTCGCACCTTGGCGGTGACGCTGCGCTGCTCCCCCACCCCGGCAGCCGCTTCCTCCCCCTCGACTTCGAGGACGGAGACATCGTCCCAGCGCTCCGCAATGTGGAGCGCCCACGCGGCCAGCGCCCTGGCGTGACTGAACCCATCCGCGCTCAGTGTCTCTCCCTGGCGAGCGGCGGGCTCGTAGAGGTGCTGGGTGTAGTCGCGCAGCATGCGGTCTGCGGTCACCGCCGGGCCTAGGGTGGCGATCGAGCGTTTCATCCGCTGCACCCAGCGACGCGGCGTGGACCCATCCCGCAGATCGTAGAAGCGGGGGATGATCTCGCTCTCGAGCAGGTCGAACAGGGCGTCGGCATCGACCAGATCCTGATGGCCGAGATCGTCGAACGGCTCCCGGCTCCCGATCGCCCACCCGTTCTCGCCGTCGTACAGCTCGTCCCACCAACCGTCCAGCACCGAGCAGTTCAAGGCTCCGTTGAGAGCCGCCTTCATCCCGCTGGTCCCGCACGCCTCCAGCGGCCGCCGGGGGTTGTTGAGCCACACGTCCACACCCTGGGTCAGCATGCGGCCGACTTCCATGTCGTAGTCCTCTATGAACGCGAACCGTCCCCTGACCTCGCTGTCGCGGGAGAAATGGACGAGCTGGCGGATGAGCTCCTTGCCGCCGTCGTCACGCGGGTGAGCCTTGCCTGCGAGCACAATCTGGATGGGACGTTCGCTTGACAGCAGCAGAGATTTGAGCCTGTCGGGATCCGACAGCATCAAAGTGGCCCTCTTGTACTGCGCGAAGCGACGAGCGAACCCGATTGTGAGCACACCGGGATCAAAGACCTCGTCGATCCAGGCAGATTCGGAGGGGGACGCCTGCCCCGGCCCACTCTGGGCTCGCAGTCGACGGCGAACGAAGTAGACGAGTCGCTCGCGCGCACGCTCCCGGGCCCGCCACAGCTCGAGGTCGGGGATCTCGGAGACCTTCTCCCAGCGTGCTCCGACCGACTCGGCCCAGCCGGGAGGGAGCCGGCGGCCGAGCACCTCGGCCATCTCCGGGCCGAGCCATGAAGAGGTGTGTACGCCGTTCGTGACCGAGCTGATGGGAGCCTCGTCGTGGGGTACCTCCGGCCACAGGTGGCCGAACATCACTCGGGAGACCTCTCCGTGGAGTTTCGAGACCGCGTTGGCGCGGCCGGCCAGGCGGAAGCCCATGATCGCCATGTTGAAGAGCCCGCTCGGCAGCTCCGCCGAAGGCGGGCTGCCCAGGTCGTTGAGCTCGTCGAAGGAGACGCCGCACTCCTTGGCGAACGAGGAGAAGTAGCGCTCCATCAGATCCCGCTCGTAGACATCGATGCCTGCAGGAACCGGAGTGTGGGTAGTGAAAACGGTCCCCGCCCGGACCGCCTCGATCGCTTCCTGCCACGAGAGGTTGTGGTCCCAGACGAGCTCTCGTATGCGCTCGAGCCCCATGAAACCGGCGTGGCCCTCGTTGGAGTGGTAGACATCGGCTTTGTAGCCCGCCAGCTTCAGCGCCTTCACTCCGCCTATGCCCAAGACGATCTCCTGGCGCAGCCGGTGCTCGCTGCCGCCGGCATAGAGCCGGTCGGTCACCTCACGCTCAAAACTGCCGTTGTCTTCGATGTCGCAGTCGAGCAAGAGCAGCCCCACGCGGCCGACTTTTGCCAGCCAGATTTGGGCAGCGCAGGACACCCCAGCCATGTCGACCTCGATCTTGAGGGGAGCTCCGTCCGGGGAGGACATCAAGGTCAAGGGCATGTCGTGGGGGTCGAAGGAGGGGTATCGCTCCAACTGCCAGCCGTCCGAGCTGAGCTGCTGGCGGAAGTAGCCCTGCCGGTAGAGCAAACCGACCCCCACCATGGGAATGCCGAGATCGCTGGCGGCCTTGAGGTGGTCTCCTGCAAGGACGCCGAGACCGCCCGAATAGGTCGGGAGTGCCTCGGTGATGGCGAATTCGGGAGAGAAGTAAGCGACCCTGAGGGGGGGCGAGGAGGTGTGTGCCTGGTACCAGCGCGGCTCCCGCAGATAGCGCTCGAGGTCTGCAGCCACGGCGGCCAGGAAGGCCATGAACGGCTCGTCGTCGATGAGCTGGTCGAAACGCTCTCTGGGCACCAGACCGAGCATGCGTACCGGGTCGTGGCCCGAACGCTCCCAGGTGGCCTCGTCGACCCAACGGAAGAGGTCAACTCCACGGTCGTTCCAGCTCCATCTCAGGTTCGTAGCGATCGACTGCAGGGCACGCAGCGGCTCGGGTAGGGAGGCCCTTACCGCGAAGCTCCTAATCGCCTTCATCGCGCTCCTTTGTTCGGCGGCATGCCGCCGGCCCAGCCCAACCTCACTCCGATCACGGCATCGACCTTTCTATACTCTCTTCCAATCACGCCGATCCGCACCGGCGCCGCTTGTGCGACGATGCCCCCCGTCCACCATCGGCATCAATGGGCAGCGCATGAGGACAATTGGATGAAACGAGAGGAGACGATGAGGTCCTACCTCAATCTGGGGCATGTGACCATCGAACGCGTCTCTCCTCAGATCGACGGAGGCCGCTACCGTCCCAAGGCCGTGGTCGGCGACTCGGTACCCGTTCAAGCGGACATCATTCGAGACGGCCCCGATCTTCTGTTGTGCGTGATCCGCTACAAGGGACCCGGCGATGCGCGCTGGTCCGAGGCGCCGATGCGACTCCTCGAAAACGACCGCTACGGGGGTGAATTCACGCCTACGAGCATCGGTCGCTACAAATTCACCATCGAGGCGTGGACAGACCACTTTGGCACCTGGGCGCGCGCCCTCGCGCGCAGAGTCGAGGTGGGTCAGGATGTCGAGCTCGAGCTCGAAGAAGGAAGGCTCCTGCTCGAGAAACACCTGCGGCTCGTTTCGGCGACGGACAGGAAGAAGCTGGCACGAGCTCTCGAGGTCATAAGCGCCGGAGGCGGCAGCACCTCGGGCGGTTTCAAAGACAAGCGGGTGGCGGCGCTCCTCGATCCCGGGCTCCGGGACATCATGCGCGCCCGTCACAGCAGGGAGGGCGCGAGTACCTATAGACCCGCCCTCGAGCTGAGAGTCGATCGCGAACGGGCTCGAACGGGAGCCTGGTACGAGTTCTTTCCCCGCTCGACAGGCCGCAAGGGGAGTCACGGGACCTTTGTGACATCGGCTCGCCTTCTCCCCAAGATCGCGGCCATGGGATTCGATGTCGTCTACCTGCCTCCCATCCACCCGATCGGCGTGACCAATCGCAAGGGCAAGAACAACTCCCTCCAAGCCGGTCCGACAGACGTGGGGGTCCCGTGGGCAATAGGCGCCCCCGAGGGAGGACACGCGACCGTCCACCCCCAGCTGGGGACGATCAAGGACTTCGATGATTTCGCGGCTGCAGCGAACAAACTCGGGATCGAGGTTGCGCTCGACTTCGCCATCCAGTGCTCGCCCGACCACCCCTGGGTCAAAGAGCACCCGGAGTGGTTTCATCACCGGCCCGATGGAACGATCAAGTACGCGGAGAACCCTCCCAAGAAGTACCAGGATGTCTATCCGATCAACTTCGACACGGACAACGCTCGCGAGCTGTGGGACAGCCTCAAGCAGATCGTCGACTTCTGGATCTCGCACGGGGTCAAGATCTTCAGGGTCGACAACCCGCATACCAAGCCCTTCCAGTTCTGGGAATGGCTCATCGCCGCCGTACAGGAAGAGCGTCCCGAGGTCATCTTTTTGGCCGAGGCGTTCACGCGTCCCAAGGTGATGCGAAATCTCGCCAAGCTCGGCTTCAGCCAGTCCTACACCTACTTCACCTGGCGCAACTCCAAGTGGGAGATCATCGAGTATCTCACCGAGCTCACGCAGTCGGAGATGGCCCTCTACTATCGGCCCAACTTCTTTGTCAACACCCAGGACATCCTTCACGAGTACCTCCAGATCGGCGGCCCCCCCGCCTTCAAGATCCGGCTCGTGCTCGCCGGGCTGCTCTCGCCCACCTACGGTGTCTATTCGGGCTTCGAGTTCTTCGAGAACGTGCCCCGGGAGCCGGGGACGGAAGAGTATCTCAACTCAGAGAAATACGAGCTACGGTCGCGCGACTACGCTGCCGAGAACACCTTGATGCCTTACATCTCACAGATCAACGAGATCCGCCGCAAATACCCGCCCTTGGGCCAGTTCACGAACCTCCACTTTCACTCCGCCGACACGGACAGCATGCTCGCATTCTCCAAATCGAGCCCCGGCGCCGATCCGATTCTCGTGGTCGTGAACCTCAATCCGTTCCGCTGGGAAGAATGCACCGTTCATCTCGACCTGCCTCAGCTGGGGCTCGATTCTTCTCACCCCTTCGAGGTCCAGGATCTCATCACGGGCGCTAGCTATCTGTGGCACGGCGCCGACAACTACGTGAAGCTCGACCCCTGGCGCGAGCCCGCGCACATCTTCGTGGTGCGAAAGTAAGAATCCGGTGACCCCACCGCCCCGGGACTCCAACTGGTTCAAGACCGCGGTCTTCTACGAGCTCTACGCACGGAGCTTCTTCGATGCCAACTCCGACGGTTACGGGGACTTCAACGGGCTGGTCGAAAAGCTCGACTATCTCGAGTGGCTTGGCGTGGACTGCATCTGGCTGCTGCCCTTCTTCCAGTCCCCCTTGAAAGACGGGGGATACGACATCTCCGACTTCTACTCGATTCTGCCCGAGTACGGCAACCTGAACGACTTCATGGAGTTTCTCGAAGCGGCACACGAGCGCGGTATGCGCGTAATCGCCGACGTGGTCATGAACCACACCTCGGACCAGCACCCCTGGTTCCAGGAGTCGCGCCTTCCGGGATCGGCCAAGAGGGACTGGTACGTGTGGGCCCACGATGAAAGCAGATACGCGGATGCCCGCGTCATCTTCGTGGACACCGAGCGCTCCAACTGGACCTGGGACGAGGAAAGCCAGGCGTATTACTGGCATCGTTTCTTCAGCCACCAGCCCGACCTCAACTACGACAACATCGAGGTGCAGGAGCAGATGATCGCCGTGCTCAAGTTCTGGCTGGACCTGGGACTCGACGGCTTCAGGCTGGACGCAGTTCCTTACCTCTTCGAAAGGGAAGGGACGAACTGCGAGAACCTAAAGGAGACTCATGAGTTCCTGAAGCGAGTGCGCAGGGAGATCGACGACTCCTATGAGAACGTCGTCCTCCTGGCGGAGGCCAACCAGTGGCCGAGCGACGTGGTCGAATATTTCGCTTCCGGTGACGAGTGCCACATGGCCTTTCACTTCCCGCTAATGCCGCGAATGTTCATGGCCGCCCGCCGCCAGGTCCGCTACCCGATTGTGGAGATCCTGGAGCAGACTCCCACGATACCCAACAATTGCCAGTGGGGCATCTTTCTGCGGAACCACGACGAGCTCACCCTCGAGATGGTCACAGACGAAGAGCGCGACTACATGTACAACGAGTACGCCAAGGACCCCCGCATGAAGCTCAACGTCGGTATCAGACGGCGACTCGCTCCGCTTCTCGAGAACTCCACCAACCAGATGGAGCTATTCCACGCCATGCTGCTGTCGCTACCGGGCACTCCCATCGTTTATTACGGAGACGAGATAGGCATGGGCGACAACATCTATCTGGGAGATCGCGATGGCGTGCGCACTCCGATGCAGTGGAACGTGGACCGCAATGCCGGCTTCTCACGAGCGGACTTTGCGCAGCTTTACCTGCCGGTGCTGCTGGATCCGGTCTACGGCTACCAGGCCGTAAACGTCGAGGCCGAGATGCGGGACCAGAACTCCTTCCTGCACTGGTTTCGACGGCTGCTGGCGGTTCGAAAGCAACACCCGGTATTCGGACTGGGAAGCTTCGAGGCCTGCCACCCCAACAACCCCGCCATCTTCGCCTTCCTGCGCCAGTACGAAGGCGACATCGTCCTGTGCATCAACAACCTTTCCTCCCGAGCACAGGCAGCCGAGTTGGACATGTCCGCGTACGCGGGTCTGCACCCAATCGAGCTGCTGGGTCGGGAACGTTTTCCCAGGATAGGTGAGCTGCCCTACCTACTGACGTTCGGACCTCACGCCTTTTACTGGTTTCAACTCGTTGACGAGGACTAGGGTGCACCTCCCCGTAAATCCGCCCGCATTCGAGGTGCTGACCGTCTTTCCGGTGCGGAGCACTTAGTGATGCAAGTCGATAGCTTGGCCGCAATGCTTCCGCAGAAGAGATGGTTTGGCGCCAAAGAACGGGCGATCGCAGGAGTCTCCCTGATCGACGACACGGTCCTAGACGATGGACCTCCACCACTCGCGGCTGCCCTAGTCCGAATCGCCTTCGCCGATGGAGGTTCAGATGTCTTCAACTTGCTCCTGATCACAGCGTCCGATGACGAGCTCCAAGACCCCTTCGAAAAAGACGTCGATCGCCTAAAAGCATTGGGCAAACATATGGCGCACGGCTCCACGCTGAGAGGCCGGCAGGGCAGCTTTCGCTTCTCCGGGGCGGGACTGGATCCCATGTCTGAGCCCGGGCAAGGCTCGGTGCGCTCGGTGTCCTCCGAGCAATCCAACAGCTCGGTGATCTTCGACGAAGAGATCATCATGAAGGTTCTACGACGAGTCGAGCCCGGGCCCAATCCCGAGCTCGAGTTGGCTAGGCTGTTAACCGGCGAAGGCTTCGGCAACATCCCCGCACAGGTCGGAGAGATGCGCTACGAGCCTGACGAAGGAGCCTCCGAAGCGGACTTCTACGACCTGGGCATTGCCCAGCGCTTTCTGCCGGACGCCGTCGATGGATGGGAAGAGACACTGGCACACGTTGGTCGTCTCTTGGAGAGCTCATCGGTGGCGGGGTACGAGCACCTTCGCACCGGCGTAGAGGACAAGGCGTCGGAGAACCTCGAGTGCATCGAGCAGCTCGGAGACGTGACCGCGGCATTGCATGTCATGCTCGCTCGCGACGGACTCGATACCGACTTCTCGGGCGAGCCCATCGACTCATCGGACCTCAAACAATGGATCGAACGTGCTCATGAGTCTTTGAAACGGGGCCGGGGCGGCGGGGACCTGGAAGATCTCGCCGACCGCGCAGGAGCAATCATCGATCTTCTGGCCTCGGTCACCACACCGGGCGCCAAGACGCGCGTCCATGGCGACTATCACCTGGGACAGACCATGCTCACCGAAAGAGGTTGGATAATCCTGGATTTCGAAGGCGAGCCGGCTCGTAGCTTGCAAGATCGCAGAAGCAAGGACTCCCCCCTGAGAGACGTCGCGGGCATGATGCGCTCCTTCAGCTATGCAGCCACCGCCGCACTCTTCAGGCGAGCGGAACCGGGCTCGCGTGATTGGAGCAATCTGGAGCCCATCGCCGAGGCGTGGGAAGATCTTGCGCGCGAGCGCTTCCTGCGCGCTTACCTTCGCACTGCACACGAGGGCGAGTTCCTTCCGGACGAGGAGAGCACGGAGACAATGCTCAACGTTTTTGAGATCGACAAAGCTCTTTACGAGTTGGCATACGAACGCAGTCATCGGCCGGCTTGGACACGAATTCCCCTTGAGGGCATCAGGCGAGCGGTTGCTCGCGAGTCGGCGCGATGACACCTACCCGATCGCCGGACATCGAATTGCTGCGCCGTGGTGAGCTGGCCGACCCCCACAGCCTGCTCGGCAAACACCACACTCCCGAAGGCATCGCCGTGCGGGCATGGCGGCCAGACGCCGAGTCGGTCAACTGCGTCTCAAACGGACACCTGGTGGGAAAACTAGAGAGAATCGACCCCGCCGGCCTATTCGAGGCGACGCTCGATTCTGATCCCGGCTTCTACCAGCTCGAGGTTTCATACGGCGACAGCAACACCTTCATCTTGGAAGATCCCTACAGTTTCCCCCCGACACTGGGCGAGCTCGACCTCCATCTCATCCAGGAGGGACGGCACCGCCGGCTCCACCACAAGCTGGGCGCCCATCTGCAGGAGGTCGAGGGAATTGTGGGGACAAGCTTCGCTGTGTGGGCGCCGGGAGCGCGCAGCGTGCGTGTTGTGGGTGACTTCAACGGCTGGGACGGACGCCTGCACCCGATGCGCTCGATGGGGTCGTCGGGCGTGTGGGAGCTCTTTCTCCCCGTGGCTGCAGACGGCGCCCATTACAAGTTCGAGCTTCTTACCGAGGACCGCTCGCTCATTCTCAAGGCCGATCCGTTCGCCTTTCGAACCGAGATCCCACCGGGCACCTCCTCGATCGTCTTCGAGTCCCACCATGACTTCTCGGACGCAGAATGGATGTCGCAACGCCGGTCCTTCGATGTCTACTCGTCGCCGCTGTCGGTCTACGAGGTCCATCTGGGCTCCTGGCGCCGCACCCCCGACGGAGGGACACTCACCTACAAGGACATGGCGCCGTTACTGGCGAGCTACTGCGCCGAGATGGGCTTTACTCACGTCGAGTTGCTGCCTGTAGCCGAACATCCCTTCGGCGGGTCATGGGGATACCAGGTGGGTAACTACTTCGCACCCACCGCCCGCTACGGCTCTCCCGACGAATTCCGGTTTCTGGTCGACACACTGCATCAAGAGGGCATCGGCGTCATCGTCGACTGGGTGCCGGCGCACTTCCCCCGGGACGCGTGGGCCCTGGCCCGCTTCGACGGCTCCGCACTATACGAGCACCTAGACCCGCGCCAGGGCGAACACCCGGACTGGGGCACTCTGATCTTCAACTACGGGCGCAACGAGGTGCGCAACTTCCTGATCTCCAACGCGTTGCAGTGGATCGAGGACTTTCACATCGACGGGCTGCGCGTCGATGCGGTCGCGTCGATGCTTTATCTCGACTACAGCCGCAAGGAAGGCGAGTGGCTGCCGAATCGTTATGGGGGCCGCGAGAACTTGGAAGCAATCGAGTTCATCAAAGAGCTCAACACGGTGGTTCACGGCGAACACCCCGGCGTGATGATGATCGCCGAGGAGTCGACGGCGTGGCCGGGCGTCTCGCGCCCGGTGCACCTAGGCGGCCTTGGATTCGGGCTCAAGTGGAACCTGGGCTGGATGCACGACACGCTCAGCTACTTCACCAAGGAGCCGATCCATCGCCGCTACCACCACGGCGAGCTCACCTTCAGCTTGATCTATGCGTTCAGCGAGAACTTCGTGCTCCCGCTATCTCACGACGAGGTCGTCCACGGCAAGGGATCGTTGCTCAACAAGATGCCCGGCGATCGCTGGCAGCAGCTCGCCAACCTGCGCTCCCTCTACGCATTCATGTGGGCCCATCCCGGCAAACAGCTCCTATTCATGGGATCGGAGATTGCGCAACCGACGGAATGGAGCCACGACAAGAGCATCGACTGGCATCTACTCGATCATCCCGAGCATCGGGCAATTCAGCGTATGGTCAAGGACCTCAACCGTGCCTACAAGGACATCCCCGCGTTGTGGGAGAGAGACTCCACAGACGAGGGCTTCGAGTGGATCGATGCCAACGACGCAGACAACAATGTACTGTCGTTCTTTCGCGCCGGCAACTCGGCCAAGAGCCTCGTGTGCATATGCAATCTCTCCCCCACAATCAGAGAAGGTTTTCGCATAGGGCTGCCGCGCGCCGCAAGCTTCACGGAGGTTTTGAACACCGATTCCGAGGCCTATGGGGGAACGAACGTCGGCAACATGGGGGCCGTGGTTGCCGAAGCCCGGCCCTGGCACGGCCTCGACCACTCCGCCACACTCACCCTGCCCCCACTCGGGGTGCTGTGGCTTTACGGATAGACTGTGGCTTAAGAAAAAAGAGGGAGCCCTAATGCCGGAACAGCGAACCGAAGGCACCAAGATCGACCTCGAAAGACTCGAGAAGCACGCCCGCAGCCTCTACCTACACCGGTTCGTCGAGGCGATTCAGCAAGCGCGTGGCGAGCACGGCCGCTACCTCACGCTGCGGGCCGGCGATGAGCTTGCGATCCGGGCGGCCGCAGACGGCAGCGACGAATGGCTGGAGCGGATACTGGTGCTGGACGAAGGGCCGTCGACGGAGAGAACGGGCTAGCGGCTCGCCCAGCCCTGAGCCAGCTCGAGGTAGCGAAACGCGCTCGACGCGCGTACGAGTACGGAATCGGGACTCAGGAGCGCGTAACGCGCGTTTGAGTACCGGTCGCCCCGGCGCCCGCTCCCGACGACCTGCCACAGACAAGCGCTCCGGGGCGGTTACGTATCGGCGTCCTCTGGAGCGGGCTCTGGCGGGCCATCGCTAGAACTCATCCAGATCGCCACGTCTAGGACTCTGAGAAGGGACACTTCCCGGCTCAGCCACTCCGGGCGCAGCTTATCTACACGAGTTCTACGTTCTTCGTCCTGCAAGGCTCGGCTGAGCGGCAACCATGTCCGGGGGGGCCGGCCATAAAGTCCCCACACCCGAGAGTCAACAATAGGGATCAGCTGCGGCCGTTTTCGAGCCATCAGCTTGTGGTGGGCCAGGTTTCCCTATGGGGCAAGGTGATCCTTTGCGAGCGTGGATACAGGGCCCAATTCGCCTACCCCAAGCGCCTTATAGTCATCGGCTCGGCCGAGGACGAGAGGATCCAGACGATGGCCGGGGAGCTGAGCGCCTCGTACCAGGTTGAAACGGAGACAGGGGAACGGCAAAAGCTGCTTCGTGAGGGAGGATTGTGGTGACCGAAAAATTAGGGCCCGAGATCGGGGCCCTTCTAAGCCAGATCCCTTCGGATCTGCCGTTGTGGGAGCTAGAGACCAACGAGGTCTACGATGCGGCCTTCGAGTTGTGGGACCTCTTGATCGCAGTTCATCCGGACCGGGATCTGCTACTGGACTGACCTTTGGAACGGGTAGCTCGACCGGCTCGATCACGACCGTCTCGATGTCGTCCCCAACCTCCACGATGCCCCCCTTCGATGGAACTCTTCAAGAGAACCGACATTACAGAGGGCCTACGACAACCGATGGCAAGGCTCAGCGTTCTGTGGGCCTGTGGGACGAGAAGGCTTCACCGAGAGGCCCGGCCGAGTGCCGAAATCGGACGGCGCATCCAATTGATGGGTCTCGAAGGTGATGGAAATCCCAGGTCAACAGTGGACTTTTTACACTTTGACCTGCGCTCAGCAAGGGTTACAACGAAGGATCGGCGGGGGTCAGCTCCACAGACTGGCCAGGAAGTCGTCCACTCCCGACCTGTCCGGTTCGAGCTTCCAGTCTCCCGCGTCGTCCGCAGCCTCCGGGACGATCACCTCGAGGCGGTCCTTGACCGCGTCGGTCACGAAGCGGCTGAGCTGTCCGTAACCGTGGCCGTCGTCGAGGCCCATGCGGCGGTGGTAGTAGCGAATCGGCCGATGCAGATACAGCCCGTTGCGTGCGCGCGTCAGCGCGACGTAGAAGACGCGGCGTTCCTCTTCGAGGCCCTCGTCGTCGCTCAGTGCCATGTCGGACGGGATCATCCCGTCGCAGACGTCGATGACGTGGACCTCGTCCCATTCGCATCCCTTGGCCGAGTGGATCGTGGACAGGATCAAGTAGTCGTCGTCGAGAAACGGAGGGCCGACGAGGTCCTCAGTGGAGGCGGGCGGGTCGAGCGTGATCTCGGCGAGGAAGTCCGCTCTGCTCGAGTAGGCAGAGGCCATGTGCGCCAGCGCCTCGACGTCGCGCACCCTCACGGCGGCGTTGGCGTGATTGCGCTCGAGCACGTCCGAGTAGAAGCTCATGATCCTGTCCAGCTGAGGCGCGGGTGCACCGTCGGACTCGAGCAGGTCCGAGATCATGCTCGAGAACCTCGCCCACTCCTCGGCATCGGCCTGCGAAGGTCGACTCAGCCCTTCTGCCGCCCGGCGAACCGCGCCTCCGTCTCCCACACCAAGCTCTGTCATGACAGATCGGGCGGTGCGGGGGCCAACTCCCTCGATCAACTGCAGGCTCCGGAACCAGCTCAACTCGTCGTCCGGATTCTCGATGAAGCGCAGCAAACCCAAGACATCCTTGACGTGTGCGGCCTCGAGGAACTTGAGCCCGCCGTACTTCACGAACGGGATGTTGCGTCGGGAGAGCTCGAGCTCCAAGCCTGCGCTGTGATGGCCGGTTCTAAACAGCACCGCCTGCTCTCGCAACAGCACGCCGCGCTCGCGCGCCTCGAGCACGCGGGAGCAGATCTCATCGCTCTGAGCGCTCTCGTCCTCACACTGGACGAGCTGGGCAGCCTTCGTACCCGGTCGCTCAGACCACAGACGTTTCGCATAGCCACCCTTCGCTTGCGCGATGACCTCGTTCGAGACATCGAGGATCGGCTGGGTGGATCGGTAGTTCTGCTCCAGAAGAACCACCCTGGCTCCGGGAAACAGGTCACAGAAGCTCAGCATGTTGGTGGAACTGGCGGCGCGAAACGAGTAGATCGCCTGCGCATCGTCGCCTACCGCCATCACGCCGGTCTCGTCTCCGCGCATGCCGGCAACGATCGAGGCCTGCAGCTCGTTGGTGTCCTGATACTCGTCGACCAAGATGTGATCGAAGAGGGAGTGCAGCAGTCTCGAGGCCCCGGGATGTCTCGTCAGTGCGCGCCAGTAAAGCAACAGATCGTCGTAGTCGAGCACGATGCGGGCGCGTTTGCGATCGGAGTAAGCCTCGAAGACCGAGCGCACATCGGAAATCTCCTCCCGGCACCAGGGGAAGCGTTTCTCCACCACCTCCGTAAGCTTGGTCTGAGAGTTGACCGTCGCCGAGTAAATCTGCTGAAGGGTCTGCTTTCGAGGAAAGCGCCGGCGTGTCGCCCCCAGGCCCAACTCGCTGCGGACGAGATCCATGAGGTCGGCGGCGTCGGAGGAGTCCATGATCGTGAAGCTGGGAGGCAGACCCAGCGCTCCCCCATAGCGCCGCAGAAGCCGGTTCGCCACTGCGTGGAAGGTCCCACCCCACACCCTCGCCGCCTCCGGACCACCGGCGAGCCGTTGAGCCCGACCAAGCATCTCCTTGGCCGCCCGGCGACTGAAGGTCAACAGCAGCGTCCGCTCCGGAGCTCCCTGCTCGAGCTGCCGGGCGAGCCGCGCTACCAGCGTACGGGTCTTGCCGGTGCCGGCTCCCGCCACGACCAGCAGCGGAAGGCCGTCATGCAGGACTGCCTCGAGCTGAGCTTGGTTGAGCCCGCGCCGCCAGCGCTCGGTCTCTTGATCGAACATGTGTTCGAGCATAGCCTGGGTCCCGCCCAAGAGGGCGAATTTCGCCCCGCCCTGGCCCCGGCCCCGGCCCCGGCCCCGGCCCCGGCGGTGCTCAAACGCGCGTAACGCGCTTCTGTGTACGGTTTTGGTACTCGTGCGCGCGCGGCGCGCGTTTCGCTACCGGGTCTGCGAGGGCCGCCTCTCGTCCCTCACCGGGCGGCGGACGCGGGCGCAGCCCTCAAGCGGTGCGGACGATGGGACGTGCCTTGAGAGCGCGCCTCGCACCAATCAATGTTCCGACGACTCGCAGTTGAGCGCGCCGGCAGAGGGATCCTCAGGGTCAATCTCCGGATTCACGCAGTTGTCGGTCCCGTCGCCGCCGTCGTTGGCGTTGACGCCCTGTCCACCGTCGAGGTCATCGTCGCCCGCTCTTCCCACCAGCGTGTCGTCGCCCAGATCACCCCGCAGGATGTTCGCGGTGTCGTCGCCCGTGATGGTGTCGCCGCCGGGGGAGCCGTACACGGTCTCGATCCCCGAGAGCGTGTCGGTGCCCTCTCCAGTCGCCGACCCTGCGCCGAGATCGACCACCACCGGCCCACTCACGAACTCGATCGTGTCGTAGGTGCCGTCGTCGTTGTCGCTCAGCGCGCCGCCGTTTCCCACGATCGTGTCGTCGCCGGGGCCGCCCCTGAAGAGGTTTTTGCCCGTGTAGAAGCCGTCGATCACGCCGCCCTTGATGACGTCGTTCCCCGCTCCGCCGAAGAGCTGTTCGACTTTGCCTTCACAGTCGCATTCGTTCGCGCGCGCCCCGAGCCCGCGAAGCGTGTCCATCCCGGGGCCGCCCCGCAGCCGATCGAGGTAGGCCGATCCGAACAGGCGGTCCCTGCCCTCGCCCCCGTGGGCGCGGTCGCCGTTCGGGTACTGCACCTGCGCTCCGGGTCCGGTGGCCAGTGAATCCCAGCCGGAGCCTCCATGGATGACGTCCTCGCCGCGGCCCGCACAGACTCGATCGTTGCCTCTGCGGGCTCGGATCGTGTCCCCTCCTCCGAGAGCCACGATCACGTCTGCGCGCTCGGTGCCTCGGAGCTCGTCGGCTCTCTCGGTGCCGACGATCGTGGCCTTCTTCCCGAAGCACTCGTGCGGCGCGGCCGCCGCGGGGACTGCGATCGCAGCGCAGGAGGCGATCAGAGCCGTCACCACCAGGCCACCACGCGGATGCTTGCTCATGACCGACTCCTTCGTTAGACGAGGACCCATGCATCTCGGGCAAGGATGCCATCACCACAAGCAGCAGGCTGTTGGGCACACAACAGCCTGGCTGTTAGCTCGCCAACACCCGTGCGGCGATGGGCCCCGCCCCGGCAGGACCCACACGCGCGCAGAGCACGCCTGAATGCGGTTTTCGTACCCGTACGCGCGCCGGCGCGCGTTTCGCTACGGGGCTGTGCCAACCCCCCTAAGCTCTCTCTGAGCGAGGCCCCGCCACCGCTCGCTCTCCCGCTCGAACATGTGTTCGATGATACGTCAGAGGCAGCGATTCGCACAAGTTGTGCGTTTCACCACCGAAACGGTGGTTACTCGCACAACTTGTGCGTTTGACCACCTGCGCTAGGGGATGAGGTTGCAGCGCGGCCTCGGGTGAAGCCCGCCGCGTAGGTCCGCAGGCCCGCCTCGCCCCTGCGCATCATGAGCCAGTGGTTGGCGCAGAAAACGGGCCGGGCGACGAGCGCCAGCCGGCGCAGCAGAGTCTTGTTGGCAGTCACCTGCTCCTCGAAGAGAATCCGGGAGCCGCGACCCGACGGCTCGATGCGGAAGCGGGAGAAGCCCTCGAGGTCGCCTGTCATGGCGAGCTCGAGCACCCGGGCCACGGGGTCGTCGATCCGCCGCACCCCTACGAACCTCAGGCTGTAGGGCAGCAGGGCCCGCGCGCGCAGCGAGAAGCGCCCGCCGCCGAGAGCCTGGGCCTCTCTGACCTCGGGCCACCACATCGTGAACTCGGTCACGTCACGGAGCATTTCGTAGGCCTCTGCAGGCGGACAGTCGAGCGACCAAATGTTGCGAAACGAGTAGAAGTTGAGGTCCTTCACGGCCGGGTGAGCCTATCTAACCGCCGGTTCGGGACTCGGCCCACTCCAGCAGCCGGTCGAGCTCCCAGAAGTTGATGATCCGCTCCCTGTCGATCCCGGCGAGCTGCGCCGCCGACAGGGACAGTTCGATGTAGGAGAGTTCCTCGGTCGAGTGGGCGTCGGTGCCGATCGAGAACAGCGCGCCGCTGTCCTTGCCCTTGCGCAAGAGATTGACGCTGAGATCCTGCCGGTGGGGGTGGGAGTTGATCTCGAGCGCCACTCCCGCGCGCGCGGCCGCCTCGAAGATGCGGTCCCAGTCGGCCTTGAGCCCTGCCCGGCGGCTGAAGCGTCGAGCGGTGGGATGGCCGAGGATGTGGACCTGGGGGTTGGCGAGCGCCCCCAGATACCGGCGGGTCTCGTCCTCTGTGCTCCTGAGGTTGGAGTGGAAGGATCCCACCACCAGATCGAGCGGCTCCAGGCTCTGAGGATCCATGTCCCCGGCCCCCTCTTTGTCGAGGTTCATCTCGATGCTTCGCAGAACTCGCAGCTCCATCCCCTCCGAAGCAAGGTTTTCGTTGAGAGCGTCGACCTCGTGTCCCTGGCGCAAGAGCTCCGCCTCGTCCATGCCCCGGGCTACCTTCAGGCCCTGGGAGTGGTCGGTTATCGAGATGTAGTCATAGCCACGGGCTGCAGCGGCCATCGCCATGTCCTGTAACGACGCCTTGCCGTCGCTGTGGGTGGAGTGCATCTGGAGGTCGCCGCGCAGCTCGTGGCGCCATTGCTCATGGGAACCGAGCTGCTTGAGGGCCGATGCATAGCTCCGGAAGCCCCGGCGCGCCGGCGGCGGCTCGACCTCGTCTCCCGGGTCCTCGAGCCATCCCGCGATACGGCGGGCGAGACTGGGCCCCACTCCAGCAAGGGTTTCGAGCGACTCGGAGCGAGCGGCGACGGCGGCCGCCTCCTCGGACCACATCAGAGCTGCGGAAGAGGCGCGTCCGTAGGCTCGCCGGCGGTGGCCCTCGGCCTCGTCGGCGCGCCGGCCCAAGAGCTCCGCTATGTGGAGGTTGGTGACACTCACGAGCGGGCGGTGGGGCTCGCCTAGCCCCGGCCCGCACCGAGGACGCCGGCGAGGTCGAACTTGACGGGCTCTTCGAGCTGCTCGTAGGTGCACGACTCCGGCTCCCGGTCGGGACGCCAGCGCACGAACTGGGCGGTGTGGCGGAAGCGAACCCCCTCCATGTGGTCGTAGCGGACCTCCACCACCCGCTCTGGGCGCAGCGGAGTGAACGAGAGGTCGCGGTCGGCCGCCCAGCGGCTGCCCTCCGCCTTGCGAGGGGTGCGACGGCCCGCCTCCTGCTCGGCCCACGCCCACGGGTGCCCTTCGAAGGTCGTGACCAGCGGCTGCAGCTCGT
>JACDAL010000054.1 GCA_013695465.1 Actinomycetota bacterium
AAATGCGTCGCCTGCGGCAATCGCTTCCGGGCCGAGAAGGATCACCTCGAGCCGCATGCTGCCGGTGGGCCGGCATCGACCGCCAACCTCAAGTGGCGTTGCTACACGTGCCATCGGAAAAAGACCGACCAGGACCGCAGGGCGGGGAAGCTTATGCACCCGGCTCCCGGGGAGGAGCGTGGACCGCCGGGATCGTGACTAGAAGCGGGTCGCCGGGGAGTAGAAGCGGCGGCGGCCCGCCGTTACTCGGACTGGAGCGGCACGACCCTAGTTCGCTAGAAACGAGAGATGCACCTGCCGGCGCGGGTTGTCCTCGTTGAGATCGACGAGCACGACGCTCTGCCACGTCCCCAGCTGTAAGGCACCTCCGACCACGGGGATCGTCACCGAAGGAGAGATGAACGCAGGAATGACGTGGTCCGCGCCATGGCCCGGGGAGCCGTGGCTGTGCACATAAGTCTGATTGCGCGGCAACAGCCGGTTCAAGGCTTGCTCCAGATCCTCTTCCGAGCCCGAGCCGGTCTCGATAACAGCCACGCCCGCGGTTGCGTGCGGTACGAAGACATTGAGAAGGCCGTCGCGGGCTGCGGAAACGAAGCGCTCTAGCTCGGAAGTGAGATCGACGAACTTCGAAGAGGCCGTCTGCAACGAAAGCGTATGAGTCTTCATCTGTATCCGAGTGCCTCCATAGTTGATGCGATAAGCGGCAAGATCGAGTCTATTTGTTGGGGATTCTCGCGCCGCCATTTGCCGGCCTCCGGGGGCGTCACGGTGTTAATGGGCACCGCCACCCGAACCCGAGCCGCCGCTCTGAGCCGATCGTCGAAGTCGAGCCCGAGGAACTCGCTCACCCGCTGAGTCTCCTCCTCGGAGTTCTCGATCAGCCTCTCGTAGCGCATCCCGATCCAGCGCGACTCTCCCAGCGTGTCCAGTGTCTCCAGCGCACTCTCGTTGCAGATCTTCCACTGCTTGGCAGCTACCGTTTCGAGTGGTCCGCGGCAATCGTCCCTCCAGCCCGCGTATAGCACGAACTTCCACCAGTTGGGATCGGTGTCGGGAATCGAGTGCGGACTCGGAAGCCGGTAGGTTCTGTAGCGGGGAGTGCGCCACGCGTTGATCAGCGAGTTGATGTTGTCGCGACCGTCGCGCTGCAGGAACACGAAGCGGGCATCGGGAAACAGTGCGTTCACGAAATCCACTCTCAGAGAGTTCCTAGGCGTCTTGTCCACCAAACGCTTGCGAGGACCGGCGGTGAGAAAGAACTGGGAACGGATCCGGGACGCAGCCTTAGGAGTGAGATCCGACGCGCCGAGGGCGTTGGATTCCCACTCCCTCATCGCGGGATGGTAGTCCGCTTCCCATACCTCGTGGGCTTCGCCGGGCCAGTGCGCGAGCTGCGAGGAATCCCGGAGAATCGCATAGAGCAGAGAGGTTCCGGAACGCGGAGCACCAATAATGAAGATGGGCTCGTGTAGCCGTGCGCCCAAAGCCAGGGCAGGCAGATGGGACGCCTGACGAAGTCGAAACGCCGACCGGATGAGTCGCAGCTTGAACGAAGGATTGAAGTCCGTGCGCAGGCTCTTGCGCAACTCACGGGGGGCTGGTCTCACGGCCGGCGCCCTCTCTTGAACACCCGCGACTTGATCCGTTCCCACACGAAGCGCTCCTCCGCGTCGAGTCCAAGAGCCCACAAGACGAGCGCGTAGACGACACCTGCCAGAACCACTCCGGTGAGCTGAGCCCCCAGTCCCTCGAGAGGAACGAGCTTCCACAAGAGCAGCGCCACTACGCCGGCGAGCGCCGCCCCTATCGGCTTCAGGATCGAGCGTCCGAACGGCTGCACACCAACCAGCAGTTTGGCCTCGATCACGCGTGCGGTGTTGACGAGCGCGGTAACAGATGCATCGACCCACGCCATCGCGGGCAGGCCGTACTTCGGGACGAACAGCGCGCCCCCCAGCGCATAGAGCGCCACCGCCACCACCGAGTTGGCGAAGTTCACGCCGGGCCGGCCCGTCATGGAAAGCACATAGCCGGTCGGACCCGTCCCCGAGTAGAAGAGGTTACCTACCGCGATAATCGCAACCAGGGGGGCCGCGTCGAGCACCTCTGAGCCTCCATAGATGGTTACAAAGAGGCCGGGCTCGACGATCAGCGCGCCGTAGACGGGGAATGAGAACGTCACCACCCAACGCGTGATGGTCTTGTAGAGTGAGTCGAGCCGGGCGATCTCTCCCTTCTCGTAGAGATCCGAGACGACCGGGGCCCAAATATTGACAAGCCCGCTAAGAAAGACGCCTCCCGGCCCCTGCAGGGCGAGAGCGACGGCGAATAGTCCCACATCGCGGTTGTCCGACACGATGCCGAGGACAATGATGCCGAGGCCCAGCGACTGAATCCCCAGCAGCGAGGATCCGGCCTGTGGGAGAGCAAAGCGCACCATGGCTGAGGCCGAGGCGTGCGGCGAGGCTTGTCTCTCCTGAGCGCTGGGCATGCGCCGCCAATACCACAGCGCGCTTCCCGCGCCCACGGCCATGCTCGCCGACAGAGTCGCTACTGCGCCTGCGACTTCGATTCCGGCAAGCAACAAGGCGACGCCCAGCACGAAGCGCGCCGCCGGCTGAACGATGTTTCCCGATATGACCGAGGGCACCATCGTCTTATAGGCCTGCGTGCAATAGCGGAGGACTTGCATGTAGGCGAAAGCGGGCACGTAGAGGGCGCCGATGCGAATCAGCGTCGCAAACTCGTCGGCCTGCGAAGCTTCATCTCCGCGCGAAAACGCGGCCGCGATGGGAGCGGCCAGCGCAACGAGCGCCATCAGCACGATCGCCGAAGCCACCGTCGTCCCCCACAACCCGATGCGGGCGGCTCCCCTTACGCCTCCGTGATCCTGGTTCGCCCGCGCACGGGCGATGAAGCGCATCGAGGCGTAATTGAATCCGGCGAGCCCCAGTTGCCCGCCGATGGCGAGCACGCGTGCGATCTGGCTGTAGAGACCGAACCCCGCGGGCCCCAGCACGCGTGTTGCCACGGCCGAGAAGAGAAACGAAAGGCCGCGCTGCGAGACCTGTCCGATGATCTGGACGGCGCCGCCGCGAGCGACCGTCCTGACGTCCTCGGCTGCCTCCAGAGACAGCGACTCCTTCTCGGAGGGCTCGGCCCCATGAGACACCTAACGGGCCCTCGATCCGGGCGCCGCCTGCCGCCGCCGCGTCTGAAGGCCTCCTTTGGTGGGTCCGGCGGTGGCTGAGCGTCCATTGTGGACCGTGGACCACCGTTTCCTGTAGCTGAGGGTCCATAGTGGACCGTTAACCACCGCGGCGGCTCCTCCACTCACCGAGTGCGGCCCGAACGCCACGGCAGCAGAGGGCCGCGCGCATCCATGCCCGCGGCCAGAGCGATGCCTAAGAGCAGCGAGACGACGAGTGTGTAGACGGGCTCGACGTAGAGACTCAGAATCATTCCGTGCGCGGCCACCGTGACGACGGCTGCGGCAATACACGTAGCAAAAACTCGCTCAGGGCCGGCTGTCCTGCGCGACGCGCTGCGCGCGTTGAGCCATGCTCCGGCGTAGATTGCGACTAACAACAAGGCCCCCACCACTCCCGTTCGGTAGACATAGTTGAGATACGTGGAGTGCGTTCCCGCACTGGGAATGTATCGGCCCAATCGGTGCGAGGTGCCGCCCTCCCCCCGTGCGGTCTCCGTGCCGTACCCGGTCAGGAAGTAGATGTTGCCTCGGCTTACCCTTTCGACGGTGTCGGTGTACAGGATCTCGCGCGTGTTGACGCTTCCCTCGGCTTCACCGCG